>JABDGY010000011.1 GCA_013285805.1 Bacteroidota bacterium
TGTTATGTTCGGTAACCCTGAAACAACCACCGGTGGTAACGCGCTTAAATTTTATGCTTCAGTACGTCTCGATATCCGCCGCATAGGTCAGATAAAAGATGGCGAAACCGTAATAGGTAACCGCACCCGTGTAAAAGTGGTGAAGAACAAAGTATGCCCTCCATTCGGGTTGGCAGAGTTTGATATTCTTTACGGAGAGGGCATTTCAAAAGTGGGCGAGATAGTTGACCTTGGCGCTGAAAAGAACGTGATTAAGAAAAGCGGCGCATGGTTCAGCTATGGCGAAACACGCCTTGGCCAGGGTAGGGATGCTGTGAAACAAATATTCATGGACAACCCTGAGTTATCGGATGAGATAGAATTTAAAATAAAAGAAGCCCTCGCACAAAAGGCATGAGTACAGCCTCACGTATTTTTTCTATCGGCCTTGCAGGAATATTACTTTTTGCAGGATGCCATAACAAAGCAACAAAACAGGTACAACAGCAGCATGGTAAAGACACTACCAAGGCTGCTGTTGATACTATTTCCCCCAGGATAGCCGCACTCACCTCGCGCATAGCAGGGAATATAAGAGATGCGGATGCATATTGGCAAAGGGGTAAGCTTGAAGTATTACAGAGAAATGCTAACGCGGCGTTAGGCGATTTTACACAGGCAATAAATATAGATAGTACCAAAGATACCTATTACTATAACCGTGCCGATGTGTACTTTACCGCCGGCCGCACCCGCGATTCTAAAAATGATTTTGAAAAATGCATAAGCCTTAACCCACGTAATACGGATGCCTTATTAAAACTGGGTGAGATATATTTTTATGTAAGGAAGTATAAGGAATCAATTGATTTGATAGACAGGGCACTGAAGGTGAACCGCTACCTTGCCAAGGGTTATTTTATGAAGGGGATGATTTTCCTGGAAGAGAAAGATACTACTAAGGCATTGTCGAGTATGCAGACTGCGGTGGAGCAGAATACAAGTTATTTTGACGCTTACATAGAACTTGGCCTTATATACGCGCATAGGTTCAACCCGCACGCCATTGATTATTATAATGCGGCCCTTAATATTAACCCGCATAGCATTGAACCTTATTACGACAAAGGCATATTTTACCAATCGGTAAAAGATTTCGATAAGGCAATAGAATGTTATAACCAGCTTTTACAGATTGATTCTACCTACAAGTTCGCGCTATATAATATAGGGTTTATTCATTTCTATAAAGGCGATGATTATAAGGTTGCTCTCAATTATTTTAATAAAGCCATTATAAGCGATTCTTCTTATACAATGGCCTACTATGCCCGTGGTAATTGCTACGAGCAGTTAAAGGATTATAAGAATGCCCTGGCAGATTATGACCACGCCATTGCCCAGGATGCAGGGTTTGAAGAGGCAAAAGAAGCCCGCAACGATTTGAAGGCCAAAATGGGCAAATAGCCGTAGTGCGAATCTCCTTATATTTACCACCTATAAAATTGTAGCTATGAAAATAATCTGCATTGGCCGCAACTATGCCGAACATGCTAAGGAGATGAAGGCCGAAACTCCGACTGAGCCAGTTTTCTTTATGAAACCTGATACAGCGCTTATCAGCGATAATGACCCGTTCTTCTTTCCGAAGTTCTCGAATGAGGTGCATTATGAAACCGAGATTGTGTTGCGCATAAATAAAAATGGCAAGAATATCCAGAAGCAATTCGCTTCGCGTTACTTTGAACAAATATCGGTAGGTATAGATTTTACAGCCCGTGATTTGCAGGCGCAGTGCAAGGCTAAAGGCTTACCCTGGGAAAAAGCAAAATCGTTTGATGGTTCGGGTGTTATTGGTACAATGGTATCGAAGGAGAAATACAAAGACATTAATAACCTGAATTTCCATTTGGATATAAATGGTAAAACCGTACAAAAGGGCAATACTAAAGAATTGATATTCTCGTATGAAACCATTATAGAATATGTTTCGGGTTTTGTTACGCTGCGCACCGGCGATTTAATTTATACGGGTACGCCTGTAGGTGTTGGTCCCGTTAAAGTAGGTGATAGGCTGCAAGCTTATATAGAAGATGAAAAACTATTGGATTTTGAAGTAAAATGAAAAAAGTGCTCATCCTAGGGGCGGGGCGTTCATCCTCCTCCCTTATTCTATATTTACTTAAAGCCGCTGCAGAGTACGACTACGAAATTACCGTTGCCGATGCATCTGTTGAGCTTGTAAAGCAGAAGATTCAGAACTACGGCCGTTCACGGGCCGAATCGTTTGATATAAGTGATATAACCCGAACGATTGATGAAATTAAAAGAGCCGACCTCGTAATATCTATGCTTCCGGCCACATTGCATCCGCAGATAGCAAAGCTTTGTGTAGAGAATGGTAAATCTATGGTTACCGCATCGTATGTGTCGCCCGATATGAAAGTGCTTGAGGCAGATGCGAAGAAAGCGGGCATTATATTAATGAATGAATGTGGCCTTGACCCGGGTATTGACCATGCATCGGCTATGAAAATAATAGATGAGATTAAGGAGAAGGGCGGGAAACTGCTCAGCTTTAAATCATATACAGGCGGACTTGTAGCGCCGGAATCGAACGATAACCCTTGGGGATATAAGTTTACATGGAACCCAAGGAATGTGGTGCTGGCAGGGCAAGGGACAGCCAAGTATATTGAGAATGGAAAGGATGCCTATATACCTTACCACAAGCTTTTCAGCCGCATTGAGAAAATGAACATTGAAGGCTATGGCGATTTTGAAGGTTATGCCAACCGCGATTCCTTAAGTTACCGTTCGGGTTATGGCATTGATAATATACCAACACTTGTACGCGGCACCTTACGTATGCCGGGCTATTGCGCTGCATGGAATGTGTTTGTGCAACTCGGTATGACAGACGATACATACTATGTAACCGGTTCTGATAAAATGACCTGGGCCGATTTTACAGAATCGTTTATACCGGCAGGAAAGGGCGATGCAAAACAACGTCTTGCAGAATATACAGGCATTTCAGCAAAAGGCGAAGAGATGGCAAAACTGGAATGGCTCGGTATTTTCGATAAGAAACCAATTATCATGAAAGATGGTACCCCTGCGCAAATATTACAAGCATTATTGGAAGAAAAATGGAAGCTGAAGGACGGAGATATTGATATGATAGTAATGCAGCACCAGTTTGAATATGAGGTTAAGGGCAAGAAGCAAAGGCTTTATTCTTCACTTGTCGTGAAGGGCGACGATGCTATACATACTGCCATGGCAAAGACCGTCGGGCTGCCATTGGGTATAGTGACCAAATTAATTCTGAATGGCAAGATTAATTTGAAAGGGGTTTGCATACCAACGGTAAAAGAGATTTACAAACCCCTTTTGAATGAACTTGAAACACTAGCTGTCAGGTTTGAGGAAAAAATTATAGGTTGATTTACAATAAGCTTCCTCCAGTAGTTCTATTCAGGTTGGCCCTTACCCGTGTTTATTAAATTAACAAGGCTTTTGGTAATATGTCCGGTCCAGCCAACCTCGCAATCGTTATAACATTCTACGCCGGGAACTAAACCAATGTGGGTAAAATCAATTTCAGAAGTATTGCCTTTGCCTGAGATTTCAAATACCACCTCAGTTCCGTTCCACTCCTTTTTTGCTTTAATCCAATCGAGGTTGCAATCGGTTACATTCCATACAACTTTTTTACCCGGTACCAGTTCACTTATCTGAAAGTCGACAAAGGTTTTGCCAAAGTCAACTGTGAATTTATCGTTGAGTTTTTCCGATTTGCCTTTAACTTTCTTTGCCCACCATTTATCTACCTGGTTTATTTTCTCCAGGGCTTCTTCCGCCGAAGCATTTACCTTTATTGCAAGGTGAAAATCTTTTGTTTTCATTTTGATTTATTATTTAAAAGAGTTTCCAGTTTTTTCAATTTACTATCCCAGAACTTATCAAAGAAGTTAATGAAATCTTCTACTTCATTAAATCCATCTTGTTTTAGGGTACAGTAGCGTTCCCTGCCGATATCTTTAATAGAAATGAAGCCCGCGTTATACATAATTTTTATGTGTTTTGAAACTGCGGGCCTGCTCATATCAAAATTTTCGGCAAGCGAATTTATGGTCATGCTGTCTTTTGAAAGCATAAGCAACATTTGCCTGCGGCTGGGGTCTGCTATTACCTGGAATGCGTCAAGGGTTCTGGCTGTCATTGTTTGTGTGCATTTATATGTTCCTGGAAGCGCTTGAGGCAGGTGCTCCAGCCGCTGCTGTGCGTAAATACATCATCCAGAACTGTAAATCCGGTATGCTGTACTTGCAGGTCGGTGCCGTTATCTTTCGGAGTAAGTGTCCACACAACAGTAGAATTAAAAGACCTGCTCTTGTCTTTCATGTCGCCACCCCACGAATAGGCGAGACGGGTGTAAGGCGTTACTTCCAATACTTCACAACGGGTGGTGCCATCGTAAGGACTTTTGTTTTGGACTGCATGTGTGAAACAGAACTTGTGGCCTACTACCGGTTTGAAATCGTTTTTCATTATCCATTGTTCAATGAGCTCGGGCTTTGTAAGATATTCCCACACTTCTTGCGGCGATTGCTTAAAGTGTACGGTACGTTTGACTTCTTTTTTCGTAAGGAACTCCTCAATTTTCGCAATGTTATCGCCCCAGCCTTTATTCATCATAGTAAATGCTGTTTCCTGTTCCTCTTTAAAGCCGCTATGTTCAAGATGCAGTTCGGTGCCATTGGCTGTGGGGTTCAGTATCCACGTAACAACAGAGTCTAATGTAAACGTAACTCCATCGCCGGGGCCTCCTTTCCACGAGTAGACAAGTTTTTTGTTGGGTACTATTTCAAGTACCTTACAATAAATAACCCCATTGAACCCGAATTGGGGCATTGGCCTTGTCGTAAAATTGAATTCGTACCCGACCTCAGGCTTGAAATCGGTGGGCATAAGCCATTGGGCCATAAGACTGGGAACGGTTAAATAAGCCCAGACTGCCTCGGGGGCGTGGGAATAACGGTAGGTGTGTTTAATGCTTTTTGTCATGATATGTAACTTTTAAGTTACGCAAATATATATGTAACTTTTGAGTTACGTATCGTTTTTCTAAACTTTTTTCAAAAATTTAGCATTAGGTGCTCCTAAAAATCATCAAATTTGGGCTGCAAAACCAATACAGACGGGCAAATGATAACATGCAGGCGTACCAATTCAGAGGATAAAGATTTCCAGGCACTGGTTAAGGAACTTGATAAGGAATTAGGTGTTATTGATGGAAAGGACCATTCCTTTTACGACCAGTACAATAAAATTGATGGTATTAAATATGCAGTTGTTGCTTACGATAATGGTATACCTGTTGGCTGCGGAGCTATTAAAGAATTTTCCCCGCAGGAGATGGAAGTGAAGCGAATGTATGTACCTACAGAAAGGCGTGGACGGGGGATTGCCACAATAGTATTAATGGAACTTGAAAACTGGGCGAAGGAATTGGGTTATCGTAAGTGCGTTATGGAAACAGGTAAACGCCAGCCCGATGCGGTTCAGCTTTATACTAAAAATGGCTACGAAGTAATTCCCAATTATGGCCCTTATATAGGAGTTGAGAACAGCGTTTGTTTTGAAAAGGCTCTTTAGTTGCCTTCTTCTGCAATTTTCTTAATCAGTACCAGAATAGGGTTCCAACCTTCGCCTTTGTTATACGTATCTTTATACCTCTTTTCTCCTTCGGCAGCACCTTCAAAGCCATCCTGAATTACTGTAAGCTTGGTTTGTTTTCCCTCTTCACGTAATTCATAAGTAACCTTCAGGTGATTTTCGGGTGTATGCGGGTAAGTTGCAAAGGCATCTATTACTGAATATTTCAACAGGGTAGGGGTCTTTATCTCTATTACATTCCCTGCCACAAAAACAACATCTTTGCCTTCGTGGTGGCCTCTCCATAATAGTGGGCTACCCACTTTCCAGTCGCTAATGGTTTCGCAACCAAACATGTATTTTTTTGTCTGTGCAGGGTTAACCAACGCATCCCATACCTTATTGGCGGGGGCATCTATTATTATTTCGTTTGTTACTTTCAGTTTGTCAGCCATAGGGTGTGTAATTAGAAGCGCAAGTTAAACAGAAATGGAATGTGTTAGTGCAACAGAATTTAGGATTCAAAATCCGTAACAATTAATTCACAATTTCAGCTTCGAAAATTCTTTGCCAGTCAGCTTTTGCAATCTTCTTTTCCCGGTTAAAGCCCAAAATGGTCATAAGATAGGCAGCCAGTAACATGCCCCAGGGGATAAATGCAACAGGATCGAAGCTGTGCTTGGCGAAACCAACAATAGAAACACCTAATGCAGCTATAGCTACTACACTGCACCAGAATGTCATAAATATCATTACATAAATGCTTAGCCTCATTTTAACACGGATAACCGTTTCTACAAAATCTGATTCAATGACTCCGTGAATCCTGGGTACAAATGAATTACGGTACTGTATTCTTCTTCTTATGGTAAAGGAATTGCCTTCAATAGTTCCCTTGTAAGGTTTGGCATAATCGGCATCAGAAATACGAAACCCCAGGAAATTAACTAATGCAATATTATCGGCAAGCCGTTTTTTTACCTCTTCTTCTTTGAGTTTAGTTCTGTATGTAATGCTGTCGAATGGGAGGTATTTCATGGTAAATGAATGAATTTACGGCTGAAAGTTACTGAAAAATGGCCTTATTAAGCCCATATAGGCTTAGTCTGAAAAACTTTTTTACTTTTGCGTCCCCAAAACAGTAAAAAGTTCTTAAAGTCCATAAAGTTATAAAGCCGGTACTTTTCATACCCTTTATAAACTTTTAACTTTATAAACTAATTGGAGAGGTGCCTGAGTGGCCGAAAGGAGCAGTTTGCTAAACTGTCGTACGCCCAAAAGTGTACCGGGGGTTCGAATCCCCCCCTCTCCGCGGGAATAGCGTGAATGAGAGAGAAGAGTATGAAATTACTGAAAGAGGAGTAACATTGTGATAATGCCCCTCTTGCTCACTCTGAAACTGACACTTTATCTTTATTTAAGTCTCCCCAAACGAGATAAACGAAGTTAATCCCACTCCGTAACTAACATGTGAGAGTAGGGGAGAGTACGATGAAAGTGTTAATTTTATAAATCCGATAAAATGAGTGATACAGTAATCTGCCCTAAATGCCATTCCGATTTAACTTATCCTGATGGCAGCTTGATAATATGTTCTCAATGTTTTCACGAATGGCAACCGGGAGAAGAAAAAGTGGAGCAAGAGGGTGATACAGTTACCAAGATAATGGATTCGAACGGCAATGAACTTAAGGATGGTGATTCAGTGGTCATAATTAAAGACCTTCCGGTGAAAGGTGCCCCAAAACCTTTAAAGGCGGGAACCAAAGTTAAAAACATACGCCTTACAGATGGCGATCACAACATTGATTGTCGGATTGAAGGCTTTGGGTCCGTGGGACTGAAATCGGAGTTCGTTAAAAAAGCGTAGTCAAGCTGCTCTATAATAGCCCATTTAGTAAATTGTTCGAACTTTATCGCTCTTGGGCCTCCAGAAATGGTATGGCGCAAGCAATCTCCCTCTCCGCCTTCGCCTCGGCAAAGCTTAGGTATGGAGGACATAGTCTGCAAAAAACCTTTAAAAGTAAAGAACCCTTATATTTGTACTGTTTTTAACCCCATTTTTAAACGATAGATGCTATGAACCGACTTATACCTGTAAGAAGTAAAGAAGAAATACCGGCGCAATACCGCGATACCCCAATAGGATTGCTACTGGAGTATCATAATTTAGACAGGCCATTTGAAACATACCAGAACGCTAAATTGCTGGTAGGCATGTGTATGGATAACCGCAAACACCTGCATATGCCCGATAACTTTTCGTTTATTATACGTACAGGAGGGGCAAACCTGAGGTACAGCGAGTTTAATGTGTCTTTTGCCATATCAATAGGCAATGTGGGCCATATTGCCCTTATAGGCCATAACCATTGCGGAATGGTAAACCTTGTATCAAAGAAGAAAGAATTTATAAGCGGCCTTATTGATAAAGCAGGCTGGGAAAATGAACTTGCCGTTGACCAGTTTATGAACTTTGCACCTATGTTCGAAATAAGCAATGCAATTGATTTTACGCTTAGCGAGGTTAAGCGCCTGAGGTTGCGTTATCCCAAGATACAGATAGCCCCGATGCACTATTTGGTGGAAGACAATAAGCTTTACCTCATTAAAGAGGATTAATAGCGGGAAATCATCCTGAAATAAGATGCAAGCTCTTGCATTGAAGATTTTTAGTGAAAATTATGTTGGGGATTGAATTTTATCTACATTAGCCCCAACCAACTCATCTTAGTATGTTATCAAGACGCGAATTTCTGGGCAAATCGGCACTTACTGCCGGCTTTCTTTCGTTGGCCCCGTTAAGTAAATTGCTGGCCAGCGAAAAATATAAGAATAATCAAAAACTTTCACCTTCCGAGGCCGCTTCCGATGAAGATTTCTGGTCGTGGGTAAGGGAATGTTACGATGTATCGGGTAACTGGATATACCTGAATAATGCGGGTATAAACCCTCAACCAAGAAGTGTGCAGGAAGCTACTATTGAGAATTACAAGTTTAGTAATGAGGCGCCTTCATATACCATGTGGCGGGTAATTGATGAAGGAAGAGAGCCTTTACGTACTAAGCTGGCTGAATTGTCGGGTTGCAGTGCTGAAGAAATTGCCATTAACCGTAATTCGACTGAGGGGCTTAATACTATAATATTCGGCCTTAACCTTAAGGCAGGCGACGAAGTTGTGCTTAGCAAGTTCGACTACCCTAATATGATGCATGCCTGGCAGCAGCGTGAAAAGAGAGATGGCATTAAACTGGTGTGGATTGATGAATTTGATTTCCCGGTAGAAGACGACCAAAAGATAGTTGACACCTATGCCAAAGCAATAACAGCAAAAACCAAGATTGTACACATTACCCACCTTATTAACTGGGTAGGGCAGGTGGTGCCGGCGCGTAAAATAGCCGATATGGCCCATAGCAAAGGCTGCGAAGTAATTATTGACGGAGCACAATCGTTTGCCCACCTCGATTTTAAAATACCCGACCTTGGGTGCGATTATTTTGCCACATCGCTGCATAAGTGGCTGGGCGCGCCGTTTGGCTGTGGAATGCTGTATATAAAGAAGGATAAGATTAAGAATGTATGGGCCTTGTTGTCGGCCCCGGAACCCGATGGAGACGATATCCGCAAGTTTGAAAGCCTGGGTACACGTTCATTTGCACCCGAAATGGCCATAAGCAACGCTATAGATTTCCATAATGCCATTGGCGGAGCACGTAAGGAAGCAAGGTTGCGTTACCTGAAAGATTACTGGTGTAATAAATTGAAGGATAACCCCAAAATAAAATTGTATACCTCAATGAATCCGCAATTTGCAGGTACCATAGCCACTTTTGGGGTTGCAGGCTGGACGTCAGTGGAAATGTATAGAGAGATGTTTGAAAAAAAGAAATTGGTGGTTACCACTATTGAATATGAGAAAGTAAACGGAGTGAGAGTATCACCTAATATATTCACTACTACCCGCGAGCTTGATAAGTTGGTAGAAGCAATAAATGAAATTGCTACTACAAATCCGCCAGCCGGTAAAAATTAGGTTTTTGCTTGTTTTTAAGGAATTTTAACACACCGCACCTTCAGGTCTTCACTATTCCTTCATCCGGCTGCTGTAGTTTTGCTTTCATAATAAACAAATAAAATTTAAACGTCATGAAAAACTTAAGTTTAATCCTCGCTTCACTGGTTCTGTTTACCGGTGCTTCTTTTGCAAACCCAGTTGTAAAAGCTTCTAAACAAGAAAAGCAAAAAACTGAGAAGAAAGAAACAAAGAAGACTGAAAAGAAAGAGACCAAGAAGACTGATAAAAAAGCCGGAACTAAAACCGACAAGAAGTAATCAGCTTCCTTTCAATGCAACGTAATAAAAAGGCTCTCCCAAACGGGAGGGCTTTTTTATTGGCCGGCAATTATATCTTTGTCATTCCAATTTTATCCCTGGTGAGAAAGTATACCCTGGCCTTAGTTACATTTTTGTTTACAATAGCGACCGTTTTTGGCGAAGACTTTAATGCCGATTCGTTGAAAAAAGTACTTGTTGGTAATATTCAGGATACTGACAGGGTAAATACATTAGTTCATTTATCTACCTGTTACGAGAATTTTAATCCCGATACTTCTTTAACTATTGGCATGCAGGCACTTGCCCTTGCCCGGAAAATATCTTGGCAAAAGGGTATGATGGACGCATGGTACGATATAGGCATATTTCATGATATAAAAGGAAAATTTAAGGCAGCTCTTTCTTACGAAGATTCAGCAAAAGAGGTGGCCCTAAACAATAATTTCAAGGTGAAACTTGCCATGGTATATAATGTTATTGGCAATATACTTTCCGAGGAGAGTGATTATGGTAAATCTCTGGATTACTATTATAAGGCATTAGCTATAGATAGTAATATAAGTAATAATATGCATAAAGTGGCCGATATATCTAATAACATAGGCCTTGTATATGCCGAACAGGGAGATTACGTAAAAGCCGAGAAATTTTATTTTAAAGCATTAAAGATATACGATACTGAAAGCAACAAGGACGGAAAGGCTGCTACTGAAGGTAATCTGGGTATTATTTACCAGATGCAGGGTAATACCGAAAAGGCAATGAAAAGCTATTTTAATGCCATTGAACTTGATAGCGCTGTTAAGAAAATGGATGCTGTTGCACTTGACTACGCTAATGTAGGAAACTGTTATGCTATATTGCATAAATATGCCGAAGCGCTTGAATATACATTCAAGGGAATAAAAATGACTATCCAGGTAGGCGCGTTGGGGAATTTACCCAATGATATTGGTAATGTGGGGTACATACTTGTTGATGTATATGAATATGATTCTGCCCGGGAATTTACATTTAAGAAAAATGATAAAAATGTAACCATAAAACATGAAGCATTGCTTGATTCAGCACAGCTGTATTTCCGGAAGTCTGCTGAAATGTCTGAAAACGAAAATGACAAGCTCAGTCTTGTGTATGCATTGAAAGGACTTGCGGGGTTATATTCCGTTCAGAAAAAATACAATCAATCTATCGCTGCATACAGTCGCGCATTGGAAATGGCCGATAGTATGAATCTACTGCAGGAAAGGATGGAGATTTCGCAAGCCCTTGCGCATAATTTAATGAAGGCAGGCCACCATGAGCAGGCTACGAAGTATCTTGATGATGTGATAGCACTGAAAGATTCGCTTTTCGGAGAAGAAAAGCAGAAACAAACCGGAAGACTTGAAGCAGGATTTGAATATGATAAAATGCTGCTTGAGCAAAAGAAGGAAAATGAAAAGGTGCAGGCAGTTGACGCCGAAAGGGAAAAACGTCAGCAATTTGTTATTGCGGGCATAACCATCGGGTTACTTACTGTACTTGCATTCCTGTTATTGCTATTCAGGCGGTTTAGAATCACCAATGAACAAAAGAAAGTTATTGAGGAACAGAAGAAAGAAGTAGATGGCGCTTACGGGAAATTAAATAACGCGCATCTTGAATTACAGGAAAAGGATAAAGACATTACCGACAGTATAGCCTATGCACGTAAAATACAAAGTGCTATTCTGCCATCGGAAGAAGATTTGAAACAATCGCTGGGTGAATATTTTGTGTTATACAAGCCACGCGATGTAGTAAGCGGCGATTTTTACTGGTGTTACAATGAAGGTAACAAAGTAATTTTTGCCGTTGTAGATTGTACGGGCCATGGTGTTCCCGGCGCATTTATGAGTATGATTGGCAATAGTTTGCTTAACCAGGTGGTTATTGAAAACCATATTGATAATGCAGCAGAAATACTTAATAGCGTAAGAGGTAATTTAATAAAGCAGTTGCAACAAAGAGGTGAAGCTGTGTCGCGCGATGGTATGGATATGGCAGTTTGCATTTGGGATAAAGGGAATAATATGCTCGAATACGCGGGGGCGAATAACGCATTATATTTAGTAAGGAGTGGAATTAATACTAACATTACCGGCACTAATAAACTCAGGCCGCATGGTGGTAGTTTATTGGAGGTATTGCCTGATAAGCAACCTATAGGGTACCAGGAAGGCAAAATGGAATCGTTATTTACTGCTTATAGCATACAACTTCAGAAAGGCGACTGCATATTTATTGCTTCCGACGGGTATCATGACCAGTTCGGTGGTGAAAGGAACAAGAAATTTACTTCACGCGCTTTTCGCGACCTGCTGGCATCTTTAACCAATAAATCGGTTACAGAGCAGAAAGAAATTCTGAATACTACTATTGAGAAGTGGAAAAGAGACTATGCCCAGACCGATGATATATGCGTGCTAGGGGTCAGGATTTCTTAGGCAATTTAAAATAACCTTTATCGTAGGCTTCGCAATATTGTTTGTGATATTTAATTGTGGCGTCAAGAGTCTGCTTCGAATATTCCATTAGTGTTTTTTCAAACTGGTTTCTTCTTTTTGCAAAGCGAATTAAATCGTCGGCTATAGCAGAACCATCGCGTCCCGCACTTCTTAAATTGCTCCAGGCGCAAATGGTGGCCATATCTTCCAGTATGTTTTTCAGCTTTTTAGTATTGCCTTTAAACATAATGTAATCAATCCTATCAGCCGAAGGTTGCAGTTCTTTCAAAATAAAATTCTTTTTGCCTATATCAATGCTTGCCAATAATGCGGGCGGTGCCGATAGTGTTCGTTTCTGAACTTCAACTATTCGTTCAGCTTCGCTTTTCCAGGCAGGCTGCTTTACTTTAACATGCTTGCCCAAACATGATGCCAGGGTTTGCTTTAAATCGAGAAGGAAATACCCATCGGGCCCACCGCGGCCCTTAACTAAAACGGCATACCTACTAAGCCCAAGGCTCGATGTTCCTGCAATGCGGAAGAGAACATCTTTCACTTTATAGAAATCGGGGTTACCTGTTCCCTTTGCCCATTTAAAAATATGTTGTGCTACTTTATCTTTTTCCTTTTGCGGAATAGGCAAAGTATGTTTGTAATCTGTAATCAACTTTAACTCACCTTTCTTCTCAACGGTTCTCTTTTTCAAAAAATCTATTCTTTTTCTCGATTGCACTTTTTCTAAAAAGCGTTTCATTACCCCGCGAGAAGTTTCACTTTCCAGTACACGTATATAGCCATCGGCCATGGTTGTGAAGTATCTGTCGGTAAAGGCTTTGCATAAATTATCGGCATCGGCTTTACTAAGCTTCAGGTTATCCGATGAAACATATATACTTGTCAGTAATCTTGTTACATCAATAAGCACAGGGCCTAAAAGGCATTCATCAAAATCGTTTACGCCGAAATAAGTTATACGATTATCGCCTTTGTAGCTGCCCAGGTTTTCAAGGTGCAAATCGCCGCAGAGCCATACGTTAGGTGAGTTATATAGAAATGAATTGGCAGGAATATCGTCATACAGCATATGAGGAATGGCACGATAAAAGCGGTACCTGTCTTCATACATGGCCTTGTACTTCATGGCCAGCAATTCAGGAAGGCGGCCACTGTTGTAATTCTTTATTTTCTCCGCTACTGTATTCATGGGGTTAATTATTATCGGTGAATAACTGGCTGCCTGGTACTACCTGTTTATATTGGTGTGCGCTCGACCAAAGTAAAACAATTGTGGCTTTATTTTGCAATTTATTGTGATATTCTACTTTCAGCTTATATTTCTTACCTGCCACCAAATTTACCTGCACAGATTTTTCTTTGTACTTCCCTTTGGCTGTTTTCGGGCCAATTAATAGAGTATCATTTAACCATACGGTCATGTTTTTATCTGCATGGGTATAGAAAGTATAGGTTTCTGAATATATTGGTTCAACATAACCACTCCAGCGCACCGAATAGCTTTTACCCGTTACTAATGTATCGTGCCAGGGTGGGCCGAAACGGTAATTAACTGCCGGATCGGTGCGGGTTTTTGGGGTGCCTTTAAAATCTTCAGTATCGTAATATTCACCTTTAATGCCATTTCCATCACCTGAAGGAAGAAAATCTGCTTTATACAGGGTGCCTTCCTGCTTAAGTAAGCTGTTTTGCACCCCACCCACAAAATGTTTGTAATCGGGGCTGAAATTTACCAACCCGGCCCAACGTTTGTGTCCATTATATTCCGGGTTGCCCGGCTCATTGAAATAAGTTAGCCGCTGTTTAAAGCTGCCATCAGGGCGCATCATCCACCAGTCGGTTCCTTGTTTGGTTACCATAGTATTGGTCATCCATATTATCCATTTACCGTCAGGGCTGCACAAGGCATGCTCGTTGTAATCGTTGGTGGTTAGCTTCTTTAAATAGGCTCCGGTAGTGGCATCAATGGTATAAATGCCGCACGACCACCAGAAACGCACACCCATATTGCTGCAGAAAATAATTCGTTTATCATCGGCCGTAAAGCCATAGGTTTCATAAAAGGCATCGCCTCCCGGTTCAAAGCTTTTTTCATTTACCAGTTTAGGAATTCCAGATTCAATAACAAAATCAGCCGTTTTAATAACCCACAAACCAAAAAAACGCCCTTTCTTAGCTACATTGGGTGCAAGTTTCCTTTCTACCCAAACAACATGCTTGCCATCGTGCGAAAAGTGCGGGCCAATAATGCCGTGGTTATTGTCGCTGGGTATGTTGGTTAATTTATAAGCATGCTTATAGTCGCGTGTCATTGCCCATATATCGGTGTAAGCCCCAAAACCCGGTATAGCAGGTACTGAACCACCGGGATGCACAGCCTGTTCGGCGACAAAAATTATATACTTGCCTGATGGGTGCCAGTCGGGGCTACCGGTATGCCTGTGCGGTATATCAGGATTCAAGGCGCTTATACAGGTATCATTCGTTCCATTTGTGTCGGCAATATGCATTTCATAATATTCGTTGGGTTTTACGCCCTTCATATCATACACCAGTTTTTTTCCGTCGGGTGAAAAAGATATACCCTCGCCCTGCCGTCGAAATACAGAGACTTTTACTTCCTGGGCAGATAGCGCAGAGCAAATGAACACTAAAAGTAAAGAGAGATATGACCTGTGGCTCATTAAGGGCAATTAAGACTGTTTTGCGAATTTAACAAAAAGACGTTGGCAAGTGCCTTGTCCGCACGGGCAAAAGACGATAAATTTCAGTAACTTTGACAATTAAATTTACCTGTAATAAGTGAGTAATCGCATTGTAATTGAGGCCGGGGCAAAAAGTAAGCATTACTGGAGGGATATATGGAATTACCGAGGGCTTTTTTATTTTCTTGCCTGGCGCGACGTTCTTGTGCGCTATAAGCAGGCAGCTATAGGAATAGGTTGGAGCGTTATAAAACCCCTGCTTACTATAGTGGCTATGTCGTTTTTAGGTTCGCTTTTTGGCTCGGTTATACCGGGAGAAATTCCCAGGGTGCTTTTTGTGGCTACTGCAACACTTCCGTGGACCTTTTTCGCAACGGCTTTCAGTGAGTCGAGTAATTCGCTTATCAGTAACTCCAATCTTCTTTCCAAGGTTTATTTCCCAAGGATTATTGTACCTGCCAGCACTATAATTGTCAGCCTGATAGATTTCTTTATCTCGTTTGGTATACTCATTGTAATAATGGTCTTTTACAGGTTTGTTCCCGGCTGGAGGATATGCCTGATGCCACTGTTCCTGGTATTAGCACTTATTACCGCTATGGGCACAGGTATTCTTATTTCAGCGCTTAATGTGAAGTACCGCGACTTCCGTTACATAGTTGGCTTTATAGTGCAATTCGGGTTATATGCTTCGCCGGTGGCTTTCAGCAGCCAGCAGGTATATGAACATTACCCTAACCTGAAATTCATTTATTCGCTTAATCCTATGGTTGGTGTAATTGACGGGTTTAACTGGTGTATGCTGGGCAGAGATGTAACTATATATTTGCCGGGCTTTATATGCTCATTTGCCATAAGCGTATTGCTACTTGTAGTTGGTATTTGGTACTTCCGAAAAAGTGAACATACATTTGCAGACGTAATTTAATGGAACCGATAATTAAAGTTGAGAATTTAGGTAAGAAATATATCCTGCAACACCAGGCCAGGGAAAAGTATGTGGCATTGCGCGATGTGATTACGGATAAGGCAAAATCGTTGGTGGCGGCTAAAGCTGAGCAGCCCGCACGCGAGGAGTTCTGGGCATTGAAGGATGTTTCATTCGATATTAAACAAGGTGAGCGCATTGGAATAATAGGGCGTAACGGCGCAGGCAAATCTACCATGCTGAAAATATTCAGCCGTATTACCGAACCTACTGAAGGACGTGTAACGATAGATGGCCGTGTAAGCAGCTTACTTGAGGTAGGTACTGGGTTCCACCCCGAACTTACCGGGCGGGAAAATGTTTTTTTAAACGGAGCTATACTTGGAATGGGCAAGCGGGAAATAGAGGCTAAGTTTGATGAAATAGTGGCATTTGCGGAAGTGGAGAAATTCCTTGATACGCCTGTGAAGAGGTATAGCAGTGGCATGTATGTACGCCTGGCTTTTGCTGTAGCCGCCCACCTTGAACCCGATATTCTTATTGTTGATGAAGTGCTCGCGGTTGGTGATGCAGCCTTCCAGAAGAAATGCCTGGGGAAAATGGAGGACGTATCGAAGCATGGGCGTACAGTTATTTTTGTTAGCCATAATATGGCAGCTGTAAGCGCCCTTTGCGATAAAGCTATTGTACTTGAAAAAGGCAGGCTTAAGGATATAGGCAATACAGAGAAAGTCATCAATGAATATTTGCATGCAGGTAAAAAAAGCACCGGCGGAAACAGGGATGACTCAACTCCTTCGGCAGGCAGCAAGTTGAAAATAAGAAGCACAAGGGTGATGAATTACGACATGTCTCCGGTTTCAGAATTGAATAATGACCGTAAAGGGTTTATAGAAATAGAATTTGAAATTCTGCAGGCAGGGCGGGGATATGATGTGTCGGTACTACTCAACCATTTCCAGTATGGCCCCATTTTCACAAGCTGTGTTAAAGATGTTGATACCGGAGCAAGCGATGAAAGGGTTTGGGAGAAAGGGACATACAAGTATTTAATAGAACTGCCTATGAATATTCTGCGCGGGGGAGATTACTCCATTATCGCCGGCAGCGCTATTCCCAAGGTAGAAGTGTTAGACGAGTTTAAATTCGAGACAACATTTTTTATTTTCGATTCAATAAGCCCGGTTGCAAGAACAACTGAAGGAAGAAGCGGTGCTATTTTACCTGTAATAGAATGGAAGAGAATATAATGGCTCAATAAAACCTGACTGAATTAACCGAATGAAATACCCCAACCTGCTTATTAAGAAAGTTTTATCGGGTTTGGGTTATTCTGTAACCAGGAAACAGGTAAGCGGAAAAATACTGGTAAACGTATTCAACACTTCGCATAACAAAAATGCCCTGCTCTCATATATCAGAAGTGTGTTTGAAGGCAATTCAAAGGATAACAGGCATACGAATAGATTAAAGACCCACACTATTGCTGAAATACTTAATGAACTGGGATATAATATAGATGTGGTTGATTGCTCAGATGATTTCAATGGCGATTTCGGCAAGTACGACATGGTTATAGGCCTTGGTAAATCATTGGACCACGTATTAAAATTACGCGATAATTCTTCAAAAACAAAAGTAGTATGGTTTGGAACAGGATGTAATCCGTTATTTTCAAACCCTGCCACCATTAAGCGTGTTGCCGATTTTTATAAAAGGCATGGCAAACTAATGCTTTCCTCATCGCGCTATATAAAAGACGATACTGTTTTACAACACGAATTTGCCGATTGGATAATTCTGCATGGAAGTAAATTTGCCAAAGCAACCTTTAGAACAGAAAATATTAGCACCATACATGCACCGGTATTTATTAAGCATACGGTAACCAGGAGTGATGCAGAGTGGGCCGCAGCGAAGCAAAACTACATTTGGTTTGGAAGCGATGGTGCAATACATAAGGGATTAGACCTGGTAATTGATACATTTAAAGAATTAAAAAACTGTACGCTGCATATTTGCGGGCAACTTGAAAACGAAAAAGAGTTTTTTAATTACTACGGCCCGGTAATTAACTCTGCAGGTAATATTAAATATCACGGTTTTGTAAATGTGGAGTCTGACAAGTTTAAAGAGATATTGAAGAGTTGCGCATTTGTAATCTACCCCAGCGCATCAGAGGGGAATTCGCCTGCGGTAATAACGTGTATGGCAAATGGGGGGCTTATACCTATAGTTTCTGAGAGTGCAGATGTGGACATAGATACTTATGGTATTTTAATTAAGGATTTAACTATTCAGGCTGTAAATGATGCTGTAAAACAATCGCAGCAATTATCAGTGGGAGAGTTGGAGTTATGTAGCCGCAAGATAGTTGCTGAAACAAACAGGGTTAATACATTCGAATATTTTAAAACCGACTTTAAAGCTAAACTGCAGGAAGCTCTTAACAATATTAAATGAAGTGTAATATCTGTAATAGTGAAGCCTCGTTTTTTTATAAGGGAGAAATCCTTAATAAATACACTATAGAGTATTTTAAATGTGCTAATTGCGGCTTTATTCAAACGGAGAAACCGTACTGGTTGAATGAGGCATATAGCGACGCAATTGCCACACTCGATATTGGATTAATAGGAAGAAACCTGGAATTATCGGCAATTACACAGAAGATAATTTCAACCTTCTATGGTAATGCAAAACAATTTCTTGACTATGGCGGAGGCTATGGAATATTTGTCCGCTTAATGCGCGATAAAGGTTTTCCATTTTACCGTTTCGATACCCATTGTGAAAATACTTTCGCAAAATATTTCGATATAGCTGATGTTCAACAGAAGAAATTTGATTTGGTTACCGCATTCGAAGTTTTTGAGCATCTTGAAAACCCGGTAGAGGAAGTGAAGAAAATGTTCGGTTTCGCTCCTTCCATTTTATTTTCAACCCTGTTAGCTCCGACAAGCGCTGAAGAGTTTGATAAATGGTGGTATAGGGCGCCGCTATCGGGCCAGCATATTTCATTCTTTTCCCTTGAATCATTGAAGTTTATTGCAAAGCAGAATAATAAAAAACTCTATTCCAATAACCTGAACCTGCATTTGATAACCGACCTTGAGATAGATAATAGTGCATTTATTAAAGCAATTTCCCCGAAAAGGAAAACACTACTGGAACGTGTGTCGGGAAAATTCTTTTCTGATAAAGAACTGCCGAGACGAAAATCTTTACTTGAGGAAGATTATAAGTCTATTGAAGAAAGATTAAAAAAACTGGGCTGATATGTACACAATGAAAGAAATTGTGAATAAAGGCTCGCGGAAACTGGAAAGCACGCTTACTGAAAGTGTCGAAAAGACATTGTACTCGAAAAAAGTAAAGGGCGATAATAATGATATACTAATCGTGAGGCTCGATGGAATAGGCGATTACATACTATTCCGTAACTTTATTGAAGAGCTTTTCAAGGACAACAAGGAGAAGGGCAAACTTGTTTTATGCGGTAATATACTATGGAAGGACCTGGCTGAGAAGCTTGACGCCCCATTTATCAGGGAATTTATTTGGGTTGATGTACCAAAGCTGCACCAGGCATCGTATCGCTTTGCAGTTTACAGGAAATTGCAAAAGGCCAAATGCGGTACGTTGCTTAATCCCGTCTATTCCAGGACGGCTGATGGCGACAAGTTGGCTTTACACAGTGGAGTAAGAAGAGTTATTGGATACAATGGTGATGAAGTAAATATTAGCCATGAAAGGAAAATAGAGAATGATAAGAGATATAGCGAACTGGTGCCTTCTTCGCAAAAGAATATGTTTGAATTTTACCGGAACAAATATTTTTTTGAAAAAGTACTGGGTAAGGAATTAAAAATTCAAAAACCGTCTATTAATAGTGATTCGGCCAGTAGTGAAGAAAAGAAGCATATACTTATTTTTCCCGGTGCAGGGCAGGAATACAGGAAATGGCCGTCAGTTCATTTCGCCCAGCTATGCAAAAGCATTTCTGAAAAATATAAACTGTCAATAATTATCGGGGGCTCAAAAAGTGATAGTGTTAGTGCAAAAGAAATAATTTCAAAAGCAGGAGTTAGCGTAACGGATAATACAGGCAAGTCTGACCTGGTTGATACGATAGAACTGATAAAGAAAGCGGCCTTAGTTATAGCCAATGATACGGGCTTAATGCATCTATCAGTGGCTTTGAATAGCCCTACTATATGCATAACAAATGGAAATAATTACAAACGGTTTTGCCCATACCCCGATGAATTGAATGCTACGTTAAAGGTTGTTTTGCCCGATGAGTTTGAAAACAAAATAAATGATAAACAAGGTGAGGAGAAGTTATTGGGGAAAGAATCGCATTTGGATATGGGATTAATAAAACCGGAGAAAGTATTTAAAGTTGTAAAAGAAATACTGGGGTAATGCCAAAGCTGTCAATCATAACAATTAACTACAACAACAAGGCAGGTCTTGAAAAGACTATTCAAAGTGTTGTGGGGCAGACATACCGGGACTTTGAATACATTATTATTGATGGTGGCTCAAATGACGGAAGCGTTGAAGTGATAAAGCAATATAGCGAAAAAATAACCAAATGGATTTCAGAGAAAGACTCGGGCATTTATAATGCGATGAATAAGGGAATTAGCCTGGCAAGGGGGGAATATTGCCTGTTTTTAAATAGCGGCGATTATTTATATAAGGCTAATGTATTAGAGAGTGTTTTTAAGAAATCTTACCAGGAAGATATTATTTACGGCGACATGATTATAGAGCAGGTAAATGGTAAAAGAACCTTAGGGAAAATGCCTGAAAAGCTATCATTTGAACACATGATACAGGATACTTTGTGGCACCCGGTTTCATTTATAAAACGCGATTTATTTGCTGTTTACGGGTTGTACCGGGAAGACCTTAAAATCGTGTCGGATTATGATTTTTTGCTCAAGGCGATAGTGGTGAATAAAGTTTCTACCCGGCATATTGCAATGCCTTTTTCCGTATTTTTGATAGACGGAATGAGTTCAAAGCCTGAGAACAGCGAGATGATAAAACGGGAGAGGAAGATGGTTCAATTGCAATATTTTAAACAGGCGGAGATAGACGGTGTGCCACCAAAGCAGGAACCCAGTAAGAGTTTTTTATATAAAGTATTGCACCGGCTGAAAGGTTAGTATGGAACAAAAAGGAAATGAAGCTTTAGTTTCTGTTATAGTGCCTTGCTACAACCAGGGCTTATTCCTTAGTGAAGCTTTAGATAGTGTAGCTGCGCAGAATTATTCTGCCTGGGAGTGTATAATAGTTGATGATGGTTCTACTGATAATACAAAGACTATTGGAAGTGAATACGAGAGGAAGGACAAACGATTCAAATATATAAGCCAGCCTAACCAGGGTGTATCCAGGGCCAGAAATAACGGAATAGCTAATAGCCGTGGTAAATATATTCTACCCCTTGATGGCGATGATAAAATAGGGCCACGTTATATTGGAGAGGCAGTTAAGAGGCTTGAAGACGATGCATTGGTAAAGCTTGTTTACTGCATGGCCGAGACTTTTGGCAATAAGAATGAGAAATTTAATATACATACCTATTCGTATAAGAGATTGTTAATGGCAAATATGATTTTCTGTACTGCTCTTTTCAGAAAAGATGATTTCCTGAAAACTAAGGGGTATAGTGAAGATATGAGCGAAGGTTACGAGGATTGGGAGTTCTGGATAGCATTTCTAAATGAGTCTGATAAGGTAGTGCAGCTGCCTGAAGTTTATTTTTACTATAGAATAAGAGATAATTCGAGGAACCCGAAAGTAAATGAAGAAGAAAAGCAAAAAAGAATCCGTAAGAGTATCTATACTAAACATAAGGAAATTTATGACCGCTACTTCCCGTTACCCGAATTGCTTTTTGAGTATAATAAAGTGAATAACCAGCTGGAAAGCATGGCCGGTTCTTCTGCACTGCGTATTGGCCGCTCTATATTAAAGCCATATTGGGCAATAAAGCGGTTATTTAAATGAAATCGATTTGTTTTTTCAGCAGCTATTTTAACGGGGCGAAAATACCGGACTATATTAGGGTATATCTGTTGGAATTGTCAAAATATTTTTCCAGGATAATATTTATTACAAATGACAAGGAGATCAATGAAGAAAGTTTAACGTTTTTAACTCAGAATAAAATAGAATTGTTTTTAGTTGTCAATGAAGGATACGATTTCGGCATGTGGCATAAAGCATTGGCAAAATACGATGTAAGCGGCTATGACAGGCTTGGACTAATTAATGACTCATGCATACTTTTCGGAAAGCTGGATACCTTTTTTAAATGGCTCGACAAGGAAAAACCTGATTATAGCGGCTTAACAGACAGTTACCAGATAGAATACCATATACAGTCATATTTTCTTATTATAAACAAGGAGACTATCCCTTTTGTAATAGATTATTTCAGGCAAAACGGGATAATTGCAGAACTGAGTGAAGTTATAAGGGTTTATGAAGTCGGATTAAGCCAGTATCTTGTAAAAATGGGTAAGAACCTAAAAGCAATGTATCATTTTACAAAAGAAACAGACTCAAATAATAATGCCATTGTGTGGGCCATGCCATTAATTAAAGAGGGGTTCCCGATGGTTAAGAAAAAAATAATTTCAAGAGAATATAAATACAAATACTGGAGGAGCCTGGTTGCACGCGGCCATGACCCTTTCCCTGAGCATTATATTAAATTAATAGCTAAAAAAATCAATAACCCCGAAATTGGTAAAATGTTCACCGAAGTGAGGAGCAAGAAAGGCTTTTTAGGGGAAGTGAGCTTTACAACTATTAGCCTGTTAGCTATTTTGAGCCGTATCAGAAGGAAGCAATTTTATGGTATAAATAATTATCCCCGGTAATATGCAAGCCCTTGTAAGCGTTTGCATACCTACATACAATGGCCTTCAATACCTGAAGGAGTGCATAGACTCTGCCATAGGGCAAACATATAGTGACATAGAGATTGTAATATGCGATGATTGCTCCACTGATGGAACATGGGATTTGGTCAACACGTATGCAGCCAAGGATAATAGGATTAAGGCATTTCGCAACGATAAAAACCTTGGGCTGGTCGGGAACTGGAACAAGTGTATTGGTTTAGTAAAGGGCGAATGGATAAAATTTCTTTTCCAGGACGATTACTTAGACACTGATTGCATTGCAGAAATGGTGCAGGGTATTTTGGAAGGCGATAAACTGGTAACATCGGGCAGAAGATTAATTTTTGACCCGGGACTGGATGAAAAGGTGAAGCAATATTCGTTAAGTCAAACCCTGACGTTCGAAAGGCTGGGTATAAATTCATCGGTTCCTGTGAATATTACTGCTGAGAGGATTTCTGAATTCGCAGTAGATAATATATGTATGAATTTTATTGGAGAACCAACAGTAATAATGTTCAGGAAGGATTGCGTGGCTGATGTAGGCTACTTTAATGCCGATATTTCACAATTATGCGATTTAGAATACTTTTTAAGAATTGCATCGAAGTACGGGTTGAAATATATTCCACGCCAGCTTACATGGTTCAGGGTGCACAGGCAATCTACGTCGTCGTCGCATATGAAGAACAAGCTTTTTATGTTGAATTACCTTGATCCTATTATAATTACGCATCAATTATTGTTCGCCCCACAATATGATGATTTAAGGAAAGCAATTGCGCCACGTCGGAAGGTTAAACTAACTCAGTATTTTCGGGTAAGAACATACGAAGCAAAAAAAGTTGCAATGCTTTCCAATAATGAAGATATACTGAAGTTCAAGGCAATTTCAGGTAAATATCATCAAATTGAAAGCTATGCAAATGGCAGCATCATTACCAAGATTGCCTACTCCCTCATAAAACTGAAACGAGCCATAACGAAGAAAGCATAATTTTACAGAATATGGTTTTCGATTGCTTTACATTCTTCAACGAACTTGATTTACTTGAAATCAGGTTAAATGTTTTGAACGACGTTGTAGATAAGTTCGTGCTGGTTGAAGCTACCAAAACCCACCAGGGTAAGGATAAGCCGCTTTTCTTTTCTGAAAATAAAGCGCGCTTTTCAAAATTTAGTGATAAGATAATCCATGTTATAATTAATAAATATCCCCCTAATGATGGAACTTCTGCATGGACACTTGAGCGATACCAGCGCGATATGATTATGGAAGGGCTTAAAGACGCAAAAACGGGTGATGTTGTAATGATATCGGACCTTGATGAAATACCCAAGCCCGAATTGGTAAAGGCATATAAAGGAAAGCGTGGTATAAAGGTTTTCAGGCAGCAGGCGTACTACTACTTTATTAATTGTAAAAACATAAGCGATGGCGACGGTTATGGATGGTGCGGTACGGTTATGGCCCCATTCAACCCCAAACTGACACCCCAAACGCTACGGTTCGTTAGCATACAATTTGCAGCGCTATATTCGCCCAGGTTTAAAGTAAGGGTATATTACCGGCTGAAAATAATAAAATGGAAATTCGAACTTCGAAGCAATATATATGCAGTTAAAAATGGCGGCTGGCATTTCAGTTTCCTGGGCGGTGTTGAAATGATTATAAAAAAGCTTGAAGCGTTTGCCCATTCAGAATATAATAAAGGTGAATATAAAGACCCGAAGAAGATAGAAGAGGCACTGAATGAGGGTAAAGATATTTTTGGCAGAAATTTCAGGTATAAGTTTGTGCCCCTTGATAATTCGTTCCCTGAATATATATTGAAGAATAAGGATAAATATAGCCACCTGGTAAAGGAAATTACCAACAGGTAAAATGCCGATGGATAGCAAGCCTGACATAAGTATAATAATAGTGAGCTATAATGTTTGGGAATACCTTGAAAAATGTATTTCTTCCATTTTGCTTCAGAAGGAAATTTCATTTGAGATTATTGTGGCAGATAATAATTCCATTGACGGTACAATTCAAAATATCAAACAAAAGTTCCCGCAGGTAAGAATAATACACAATACGAAGAATATTGGTTTTTCTGCGGCGAATAATGCCGGGATTAAAGAGGCTAAAGGGGATCTTATTCTTTTACTGAACCCCGATACCGAGTTAAAGGATACTAACACATTGGCGGAAATGGAGAAGTTTATGGAGTTAAACCCTGAAACAGGAATACTGGCACCCATGTTATTGAATACCGATGGTACACTTCAGCCTTCATACTGGAATTTCCCAAAAGTCACCAATTTATTCCTGGAGCTATTCTACCTGCACAGGATAAAGAAAATGGAGCCTAAAACATCTCCTGTTGAAATAGAGACTGCTTCAGGGGCCGCATTATGTTTCAGTAAGGCCATTTCCGATGGAATAGGGGGGCTAGATGAAAATATGTTCTGGATGGATGATATTGATTATTGCTTCAGGGTACACAAAACAGGGAGGAAAATAACTTATAACCCTGGTATCAGGGTTATTCACCATGGCGGTAAAAGCACCACAGGAAACTATTTTATAAGTATACCAAACCAGGTAATAAGTAAGATAAAATACTTCAAAAAACATGGTACATGGCTGCAATATGCCATACAAAACATGCTAAGTTTCATTTTTATTATTAGCCGATTGATAGTGTTTACAATACTTTCGCCCATGGGCAGCACCTACCGGCAAAAGAGTACTGCTTATTCTGTGGCCTTGAAAGCCTATATAAAGTATAATTTCAACGGAAACAATGAAATTGTAAGCTAAAACAGGCCTTTTGCATATAATTTATATTTAAGTGGGGCTATTATAGCTAAATAGTTATCTTTGCGCCCCTGTAAAAAGTTCTATCATTAGTTTCGGGGCGTAGCGTAGTCCGGTTATCGCGCCTGCTTTGGGAGCAGGAGGTCGTCAGTTCGAATCTGGCCGCCCCGACAGAAATAGGGATATCTCCAACCAAGATCCCGTAGCTCAGTTGGATAGAGCAACAGATTTCTAATCTGTCGGTCGTGGGTTCGACTCCCGCCGGGATCACGAAACAGATTGATAATCATCTGTATATTACGAAACACATATAGCATAAAATAAGAAAACCCCTTCCCGGTGCTTTGCCGCCAAGATTAAGAGGAGGATAGGGATTCTGGCGCGGGAAGAGGTTTTTATAACACTACTCAGAGTTATGGATGCAATTTAGACCATGTTGCTTTCTTTATCCGGTTTTTTTCTTTAAGTGCATGATTAATATCGGTTAACACATTAAAACTATCGGCAAGCATTATTGCCCTATAGTAATCTATACTGTAAACCCACACTTGCTCCATAGCCTGTCGATTTCCAATAGTTAACTATATATTCACCTACATCAGGATTATTTGTCTGCAGGTTATTATATGTCACGGTAGGAGCAAACAAGGTGAAATTGAAGCCAAACTTATTGAAGTAAAACCTTGCTGTTGCATGAATATCTGACCAGTTACCACTGCCGTATGAAGTTGTATTTGTACCATTATTCACATTATACGTGAGTTGTGAAACACCCCAGTTCACTCCACCAAGTATATCGGTATGGTTCATACGTAAAACGTGAATGTTAATAATGCCTCCAAAATCAAAAGCGCCTACTGAGGGGCTGCTATGTATAAGTTGATTGTTTTCGGGGGTATAGTCGTCTACCCTTGCTATAAGGCCAACCCCTAACCAGTTCAATAAGCCAACTTCACCGCCCATGCTAATATCCGATGCAGGCGTCATGCCATTAATCGTTTGCGCGTTGCTTCCTTCCTGACAGGCGTAGTGCTGTTCTGTAATGTTACCGTCTATACCATAGTTTGCACTAAATACCAAAGCGCCGGTATAAAATGATTTCTGTGCATATGTCCCGGCAGCCATTGCAAAGGTTAAAACTAAGATTATACTTAACTTTTTCATGGCTTTTGGTGTATTGGTTAAGTAGAATTCTATTCATTAGTATTCAAGAATAGATGTTTATGATAGCTAAATTTAGGCATGAGTTGCAGGCTTGTCCTATACTTTTCGATAACCCGCTGTTTTAAATCGGTGAACTCTGGTTCAGTTAACCTGGTATAACTGTATAATCAGCCTTTTATAGTAAAGTAAAAGGTAGCCCCATTACCTTCAGTCGATTCAACCCATATTTGTCCTCCATGCCTCTCAATAATGCGTTTGCAAATTGCAAGCCCAATACCGGTGCCTTCATATTGGTCCCAGCCGTGTAGCCGCTGGAAAATGATAAATACGCGGTCAAAATGCTCCTTTGATATGCCTATGCCATTATCAGAGATAGAAATAAGCCATTCATCAGCTTGCTTTTTAGCAGATATACGTATTACAGGTGTTCTTTCACCTCTGTATTTAATAGCATTTTCAACCAGGTTCTGAAACAATTGTACCATTTGGTAGTGCTCTGCTGTTATAGCAGGTAAAACCGTATCTATAATTATTTCGGCGTTATTTTGCTGAATGGTTGTTTGCAGGTTATTCTTTACAAGTACTATTATATCATTAAGGTCAACATCTACCTGGCTGTCGTTACTGTGCTCAATACGGGAATATATAAGCATATCGTCAATAAGGGTGTTCATGCGCTTGGCTCCTTCAACAGCAAAGTCAATAAAAATATCCGCGTCATTGTCCAGCTTGTCCTTGTAGCGATCTTCTATCAGTTGAAGGTAACTTGTAATAGTGCGGAGCGGTTCACGCAAATCGTGCGAAACTGCATGGGCAAATGAACGCGATTCCTTGTTTATTCTTTCAAGTTCCCTGGTCTTTTCAAGTAAACGGCTATTCATCTCTGTCAATTCTTCTTTTTGCCTTTCTATAGATTGTGTCCGCTCAGTTACCTTAACCTCGAGTTTTGCATTTACTTCTTTTAGCTGCTCTTCCGTTTTTCGTCTTTCATTTAAAGTAGTACTTAAAAACATAGCTGTTACAGATACTACACATAAAAATGCCTGCAGGGCAATATATGATCCATTAACACTATCTTCAATAAATGGTCCAATGCCTAAATATGTAGCATAAATGGCGCTTAGGGAAATACCCAGTATAACCAATGAAATTTGCCTTTGGCTCATACAGAATACACATAGCGAAATAATAAGGAAAATGAAGAATATCCTGGTTTTATTAATGCCTAATGGGGACCAGTTACCGAATAAAGCAAGCAAGTATAATGTAAGTAAAATAAAAAGCCCTGCCACCTGAATTATGGCTGTAGTGTTCCATTCTCTTTTCCTTGGGTTCCACCATGACAGTATAATGGGTGTAAGTATTATTATTCCCGACACATCACCTGTCCACCATGTAAACCATACACTGCTATATTCAGGCATGGTAATAATATTATTGAGCAAAAGTGTAGTGGCCCCGACAATGCTGCTGGCAAGGCACATAATAAGTACAGCAATAAAAAACATGGCAAAATCGCGCGCCACCCCTAACACTTCAAAACTTTTCAGGCGTTTCAAGAGGTAATATCCAATTATTGCTTCAAGGCTATTGCCAATAGAAATACATAATGACATGAATAGGATTGTAGGTGTACCGGCAACTTTATTTACTTCGAACACAACTACATTGGCAATAAATGCTCCAAGCATAATGCCAGGCCATATTTCAAACCCGAGTAAAATTAAGGCTGCAAATGCAATGCCCGATGGGGGCCATACAGGTGTTGAATTAGTATGGCCAAGTTGTAAAAGTAAACCTGTGCGGGCTGCAAAATAATAAACGATTGCCACTGCAGCTATTTTTAACAACCTGCGTGGCAAAGAGTAGTTAGCCGATAACATAATTTTCTGTAGTTATATTAATTTTAGCTGTTAAAATAATTATTTTCAATATTTCCTTATGCAGTATCGCTTGTAAATTCTTTAATTTTCAGTACCAATTGCTCATAATCAATCGGTTTTGAAATGAAATAACTTGCCCCCAGGTTATATGCATTCTGAAGTATACTTTGCTGGTTGTACGATGAAATTAATATAAGTGGCACCTTGCTGTAATAGAAGTTGCGTAACATGGTAAGAAATGTGAAGCCTGATATACAAGGCATAATAATATCGCTTATTATCAGGTCAATTTTTTCATCAGATAATATTTTCAGAGCCTCAACAGCATCTGTAGTAGAAGAAACCTCGAATTTCTTGTCTTCCAGTTTTTTTGAAATTGCCATTAGCATCATATTATCATCGTCAACAACAAGGATTCTCATTATATCCTCCTTTTAAAGCAACCTGTTAAGTATGTAAAACAGAATAACAATAAGTAGAATAGCTGAATTAATCCATACCAGTTTCCTGTTATTCCTTTCCATTTCTTTTACTGATTCTATTTCATCGCATATCTGGTCTATCTCTTCCTTTATTTTAAACAATGCAGTTTCACCCTTTGTTATATAGTCGTATGCTCCATATTTCATCGTGTCATTTATAATATTTGTACTATCCTGGCCTGATAACATTATTATTCGCGTATCAGGATGCGACGCCCTGATTTTATTGAGTACTTGTACCCCGTTCAGGGAATTACTCAATGCATAATCCAGTACAACAATTTCAGGGTCTTCGTCCATGCTTTTAAGGCATTCCTCACCACTTGAAAACGACTTTATTGCTGCATTGTCATGTTTCAGGCAATGTTTTAGCGATTCGACAAATATTACATCGTCATCAACAAGAAATATCTTTATTTTATCTGCGGTTTTCATCTAGCCCTTATTTTATAAGTCACTTCTCTTCCCTCAGCTTATCCAATATCTTTTTTATAGAAGCCAGCGCCTCAATATCTTTTATTACATATGTATATGCTCCCAGCTTCAATGAATCTACCACACCCTGAAATGTATCTCTGCCCGATAGCATAATGACTACTGTTTGTGGACGGCGTGCTTTAATATCTTTTAAAACATCGAGCCCGTTTAGTGTGTTGGGTTTTTCAGGGTTCAGGTTAAAGTCCAATATAATTACATCGGGTGACTGGTGCAGGTTCTCCAGGCATTCTTCCCCCGAACGGTAGCAAAAAATTTTATGCTCAGAGTTCCTTTGTAAATAAAACCCCAGCGGATAAAGGTAAGAGAGGTCATCATCTACAAGGAATACCGACATCGGCAGGTTGTCCTTAACCTTTAAAAGTTTCTTTTTATTTTTTACTAATGGTTCCATGATATAGTTATTTATTAAACAGGCATCCACTGTCCTCCAAGGCCCTCGTCTTCGTATGGCCCTTCGGAAGGTTTAATGCTTAATACCGGTACCTTTGAATGATTTACCACCTGTTTGGCCAGGCTACCAAGGAAAACCCCGCTAAGCGTAGATTCATGGTCAGTCATTATTACCAGTAGGTCAGCGCCAACGTATTCTGAATATTTCATGGCCTCTACCGCAATATTGCTGCCCATAATAACCTTGCGCATATAGGGTAATTCGGCCTTCTTAAAAGCCTGTTCAACCGCATCGAGCTTAATGTTGAATTTCCTGCTATCAATATCTTCATTACTGTCGAGCAGGCCAAGTATATGCACCTTAGCGCCATAGAATGAAGCCAGCTTAATTACATAGTCAACCTTTTGGCGCGAATGCTGTGAGTTATCAATAGGCATTACAATGTTTGTAAAGCCAATATTCTTAGCATGCGATTGTACTGTTATTACCGGGCATGTTGCAGCATTTACTGTTTTTTGCGCGTTGCTGCCAATAAAGTATTCTTCAAAGCCCTTAGCGCCATGGGTACCCATTATAACAATGTCTATTTTGTTCTCGTTAACGGCTTGCTCAATTCCCAGGGCGGGCCTTCCATTGCCCAATAATCTTGTAACTTCTATGTCATGTTCTTTGTTGATTCTGTCGGAAAGCTTTTCAAGTCTTTTTGTTGCCACTTCCTGTACATCGCCAAGATCTCTTACCATTATTTCAGGCTCGTATTCGCTTAGAACATACTCAAATGCTTCAACCACGTGCAGCAGGTAAAGACGCGCTTTACATATGCGTGCCATAAGAATTGCATGCTCTATGGCAAGTAGCCCTGTTTCCGAAAAATCGGTAGGTACTAATATTCGTTTTATCTCAAATGTTTTCATCTTGGTATTGTATTTTAGGGTTCTGTTGCCTTTAATATCATCCTGATGCTTATAGGACTTGCCTAATTTTAAGGCCGTTATTACTGCGTTAGATGGGTGTTTAGTGTTCTCTGAATTTATAAGGCTGGGCTCCTGGCGGTTTTTATATTGTCTTGTAATGCCCGGTACAACCTTTTCTCCCTTTTTGTCCGTTGCAGTTACCGCCAGGGGCGTGCCTTCTTTTTCTTCCGCAATAACCCTGAACAATTTAACCTTATAAAAAGTAGCATACTCTGATGCACCGCAGCTTTCATATTCATGTGCATTATGTACTCCCGGGTTATGGGAAGGTTGGGGTCTGTATTTCAGAGAACTTTTCATTGCTTTCCTTACGTATACAAAGTTATGGCTGAATTATGGGTCTTTAGTTGAATTATAGGCAGGGTATATATTAAAATCGATATAGTTGGCTTTTTAACAGGTTAATATGGCTAATGCTTAAGCAAAAAATATGTTGCTATGCAGGCCACCACTACGAAAAGGCTTATCAATAAGGCAAACGTTACATTGGCCTTATGCCCTTCCTTGTCTTTTTTACGTGCTATAATATTTAAAATAGAATCGGTAACTCTGCTCACCTGGTCAAAGGCATCGTCTTCTTTTTCTATGTAATCATATACTCCGGCATCAAGAAATTTCTGGGCAATATGCCTATCCTTATTGCCTGTAATTACTATCACAGGCAAGTCAGGGTTAAGCTTTTTAATTTCAAGTAACGTTTGCACACCATTTATGCCCGGCAGCCCGTAATCAAGTATTACAACATCGGGCTGCATTTCCATATGCTTCAAACACTCTTCGCCCGAGCTGAATTTTGAAATATGTGCAATGGTTTCCTGTGAAAGAAGGTAATCCATCATTAATGAATCCATTTCATTGTCTTCCACAATAAAAACCCGGTTATCGGCTGTTTCTTTTATATCTTCCTTGTTGTTCATGATAAACTTTATAAGGAGTAATGGTACTATGAAGGACTCCATCAGGAATGGCCTAAGTAGAAGTAAATAACATCAATCAGGATTATTGCCAATATGGAAAATCCCAATATATAATTCCACTTCTCGTAGGTTTTGTTTTCCCTGTTCGACCGCATTGTATCTATGGCATTCCTTATAATATTTTGCAGCCTTACAAAAGTGCTTTCACTTTTAGCTACATATTCATAGGCACCATTTTTAATTGAGTCTATTGCTACCTGTAATTTATCTTGCCCCGATAGCATTATTACCATAATGTCGCGGCCAGCATTTTTCTTTATCTGTTTAAGCACTTTCATTCCATCCATAGCATCAGGATGCGAATCGTCGCTCAGGTAATAATCAAGTATTACTATATCTGGCTTACCATTAATGCTTCGCAGGCATTCTTCGCCATTGTTAAACATTGCTATATCTATGCTCGATTTAAATTCCGAGCTAAGTGTGTTTTTCAGTGAAGAGAGGAACATGTTGTCATCGTCAACTAGAAAAACTGAGAAAGAATCTTGTGTTTTCATGGCTTAGGATGTTTTTACTTAAAGATACGCAGGGGGTACGGGAAGGTTACCCAATTTCGTTGAACAGGCGCAGGGTATAGGTAAACGGAGTAAAAGTAGTTGCGAAAAAACTAGTGTAAATGCTCGATTTCGGCCTTCAATTCACTGATTGCCTCATTGCACACGGTTTTAACATGTGCAATCATCCCGGGAAGTTCTTCAGTATGAGTTTCGCTGGTTGCATAATCTTCTATCAGCTTAACTTCTTTTTCAATTTCTTTAATTCCCACAAACATTACTGAGGGTTTCATTTTATGGGCCACTTTGCCCAGGGAGCCCCAATCATGCTCCGCCAGGTGCTTTTCCAGCTTTCCAACGGCTTCGGGGGTTTGTTCTATAAATAGGGTTATCATTTGCTGTATGAACTCATTGCTGCCATTGGCCAGCTTCTGCAGGTAGCTCAGGTCAATGTGCCTTCCATGCTCATTGCCATTAGTCGCGGGTGTTTCCATAGTAATAGATATGTCTTGGTTCTGTACATTAAGAACTGAAGCTATTTTCATATAAAGCTTGCGGGTATTGAAAGGCTTTGATATATAATCATTCATTCCTGCCTCTATGCACTTTTCTTCTTCACCGGAAATAGCGTGTGCCGTCATGGCTATTATAGGTACACGCGACTTTGGAGGCTGGAGTTTAGTTCTGATGTATCTCGTAGCCTCATATCCATCCATTTCTGGCAGTTGAATGTCCATTAATACAATATCGTAATTATGTTTCCCTGCTTTTTCAACCGCAATAAGGCCGTTTTCGGCTATATCCACGGTCCAGCCCCAATCAGTAAGCACTTTTTTTGCCAGCAGTTGGTTCAAGGCATTATCTTCAACTAACAACACACTCAGTTCTTTTATCGTATTCAACTCACTATTCTCAATCTTGCTATCGGGCACTTTGGCTTCAGTGGTGCTCTTCCTGTAAACAAGAGTAAATGAAAATACCGAGCCTTCTTTTTCACGGCTTTCAACGTTTATCTCTCCTCCCTGTATTTCAATAAGCTGTTTAACTATAGCTAATCCAAGGCCCGTTCCGCCGTATTTTCTTGTAGTGTCGTTTGTGGCCTGTGTAAAAGCATCGAAAATGGTTGATAATTTATCCTGTGGAATGCCAATACCTGTATCGCTGACAGTAAAGCGAACGCTGACAAAATCGTTTTCTTCATTAAGCAGTTCAACACTTACTTTTACTTCGCCTTTTTGTGTAAATTTAATAGCATTACCTACAAGGTTAAGTAATACCTGGTTTAGCCGGGTGGGGTCGCCAATAAGCCTCTGGGGAATTCTATTGTCAATGGATTTTGAGAGTTTAATTTTTTTCTCAACAGACTTCGGTAACATTAACTCAGTTAATGTTGAGATAATCTGGGAGACGCTGAATTCAATCCGTTCCAATGGAATTTTACCTGATTGTATTTTAGAGAAATCTAATATATCATTTATTATAACAATAAGGTTCTCACCCGATGTATGAATGGCATCAATGTATTGCTGCTGGTCGTTAGATAGAGATGTTTTTAAAAGCAATTCGGTAAACCCTACAATGGCATTCATGGGTGTGCGTATTTCATGGCTCATATTGGCCAGGAACTGCTCTTTTACTCTTACTGATTCTTCAAGCTGCTTTTTTGCTTTTGTAAGTTCATTCAACGCCTTGTTGCCCTTCATAAGAGAGTATTCGGCTATTTTATTGGCCTGAACAAGATCTTCTTCCATCCTCTTCCTGAGTGTAATATCTGAATCTATGGCAATAATGCGTTTTACCTTTCCGTTTTCATCCAATACCGGGGTAAGTGTGGTGATAGTCCAATATTCTTTATTGTTTTTTGAATAATTCTTGCTTTCATACGTCACCGGCTCTTTCGTTTTAATAACTTTCCTAAAGTATTCCATTGATTCTGAAATACCCGTTTCATATCCATGTCTTAGCGCTTCGCCATGGGTATTTTTCAATTCATCTAACGTATAACCTGTAAGAATGGTAAAGCCTTCATTTACCCATTCTATTTTGCCATGTGAATCGGTAATAATAACAGAATTGAAGGATTTTGTTGCTGCAGTCGCCAGGTTCTCCATTTCCTGCTCCTGCATACGTTCCGTTACGTCCTGCCCTGTTCCTACTAATTTAACGGCCTCTCCTTTTTCATTAACTACAGCTTCGCCCTGGGCATGCAATATTCTTACTGCCCCGTCGGGGCGCATAACCCGGTACGAAAACGTAGTGGGTTTACCTGTTTTAGTTATAAAATCAATAATACTTCTTACATTTTCCCTGTCGGCAGTTAAAATATATTCAAGTATTGTTTCCTGCTCAAGCTCCTGGCCTGAGGGAGGCAGGCCATGAATACGGAACAGTTCATCGGACCAACTTACTTTGGAAGTAGTTAAATCCATTTCCCAGCTACCAATGTGCGCCAGTTTTTGGGCCTCGGCCAGTTTCTGCTTTTCGTTTAACAGGGCAATGGTCTTTTCTTCCAGCTCGCGCGCTTTCTCCGATATATCCTGAATCAGTTTATGCCGTTCAATACTGTAATTAATTGCCCGTCTTAATTCATTCCCCTTAATTTTTCCTTTTATCAGGAAATCCTGCGCCCCTAACTTAACTGCATCTATACCCATTGTCTCATCTTCAACCCCTGTAAGCACTATTATAGGGGTATTAGGATGTTTCTGATGCAGCTTATTAAATGTATCAAGCCCCCAGCTATCGGGCAGTGAAAGGTCAAGAATAATTACATCAAATATTTTTTTCTCAAGCAATTCTACCCCCTTCAATAAACTATCCGTAGTAGAAAGTGCGGCTTTACCGGCATAAACGCCTTTCAGAAAAATCCTTACTAATTCACTATCGGCAGGATTATCTTCAATAAGCAATATGTTTACTTTATTATCCACGACTTAAGTTACTTTAATAGTGAAATAGAATGCCGAGCCTTTTTCCGGCTCCGATTCTACCCATATTTTGCCGCCATGCCGTTCTACTATTTTTTTACAAATGCTAAGGCCAATACCTGTTCCGGGGTACTTCTCCCTGCCATTTAACCTCTGAAATATTACAAAAATCTTATCTGAATACTCTTTGGGTATTCCAATTCCATTATCCTTTACAGAAAAAATAAATTCTCCGTTTTTTCTTTCACTTCCAATACGTATTTCCGGTTTTTTACTACCCCGGAACTTCATGGCATTACCAATAAGATTTTGAAACAGCTGGCCAATAAGCACAGTATCCCCATATATTTCCGGCATCTTCTTATATGAAATAATAGCGCCCGATTCTTCAATCTGCTCTTTCATATCGTGCTTTATTTCATCCAATACATCGGTAAGGTTAATCCATTCAAAAGGCTTTATCCTGTTTACCCTTGAATATTCAAGCAAACTGTTAATCAGTTGCCGCATTCGTTTGCTACCATCAACAGCAAAATCAATAAATTCATTAGCGTCTTCATCCAACTTATCTTTATAACGCGATGCCAGCAATTGCACATAACTACTCACTGTTCTTAACGGTTCCTGCAAGTCGTGTGAGGCCACATAGGCAAACTGCTCCAGCTCGGTATTAGAGCGCATAAGCTCGTGGGTTTTTCTTTCAAGTTCAAGTTTTGCATTACGCATCTCGGTTACATCTTCAGAAATGCCAAGTAAATACACTGGATGCCCCGATGAATTAAGTATAGGTATTTTGCGTGTATGCAACCAGCGTCTTCCATTCTTTGTGTCAATAGGCTCTTCGGGGATATCCACTATATCCAGCTGGCTTAAAACAGCCCTGTCTTTTCCGGTAAAGAAATCTGCCTGTTCTTTAGGAAAGAAGTCATGGTCGTTTTTACCAAGGAGTTCTGCCTTCGGAGTTCCCAGTAACCGTTCCCCTGCTTTATTGAAGCGGACAAAATTGAGGGATTCAGCATCTTTAACAAAAACCATGTTTGGAATATTTTCCAGTACGGAATCCAGGAAATTGTTAATAGCTTTCAGGTCATCTGCTGATTGCTTCTGTTTTGTAATATCACGTGTAAGTTTCGAAAAGCCTTTTAGCTTCTTTTTTTCATCGTACAAGGCAGTGTATATTATGTTTGCCCAAAACTTCTCTCCGTTTTTTCTTACTCTCCACCCTTCCGTTTCAAGGTGCCCATTTTCACCCGCTATTTTCAAATTGCTTTCGGGTATACCTTTTTTTATGTCATCATTGGTATAGAATACTGATATATATTTCCCCAATATTTCATCGGCTTTATACCCCTTAATATTTTCCGCTCCTTCATTCCAGCTTTGCACATGGCCATCAGGCGTAATCATAAAAATGGCATAATCCTTAATATTCTGAACCATCAGCCTGAATTTCTCTTCGCTTTCTTTCAATTTCTCCTCAGTTTCTTTCTGCACCTTAAAAAGCATCTGGATGGCGGTATCCTGCGCCAGGGTATAAAGGCCTTCCAGTTCCTCGGTTATAGTAATAGCTTCTCCCGAGCTCTTTACAAAATCGGGCAGAAGGTGAAATATTGCGGTTTTTTGTGCGGCATAAATAAGCACAAGGTCGGAAGGATGAATTTCATCGCGCCCTATTCCCGGCACCTTATTTTCCGCCCATAGTTTAAGGCTTGCCCTGGTATTACTTATCATGGTTCCGTCCTGTACTGATGAAAGAAATTTCGCCAGGCTATCCATAGTCATTTTAAACGTGGTCTCATCGTAAAGGTTTTTTATCATTCCTTTTTCAATAACCCGCTTAACAATAGGGATATCCATTGATCCTATCTTATCAATATAGAACTTCGTCAGGTCTTTCAGCCGCTCATCGCGCAGGTATCTTACAAAATCCTCAAGGGTTTTCATGGTGCCTTATTCTTCCTTTCTGGGTAATTTTACAATGGTAAGCCAGAACTCTTCTATTGACCTTACAACATTAATAAACTGGCTAAGGTCAACCGGCTTCATTATATAACAATTGGCATGATTGGCGTAAGTATTAAGAATATCCTGTTCAGCCGCTGATGTTGTAAGTATAATTACCGGAATAAATTTGAGGACAGGGTCGCTTTTAATTTCTGCCAGCACTTCACGTCCGTCCTTTTTAGGAAGGTTCAGGTCCAATAAAACAAGATCGGGCGTTTCCACTTCGGCATATTTACCAAGTTTTCTTAAATAGATAAGTGCATCTTCGCCATCTGTCGCAATATTCAGTGTATTACGAATACGTCCTTCCTTAAACACTTCTTTAGTAAGCCGTATATCAGCAGGGTTATCTTCAACCAGTAGAATATTAATTGAATTCATGGGGTTATAATTATTCGTAATTCTTTCGTATACAGTGAGTTCATTCTTAGTAGTGTTCTTTTCTGCCATCAGTTTGCTTGTATTAATGAAGAATATGGGCACATCACTAAGTTAGCCTTAGGAAGCCTATTTGCAGGGGCCAATTCGGTGAACAGGTTAAATAAAGCAGTGAACTGAAGGAAAATGTAGACTAAAAAATAGGCCTATTGTAATGGGTTCAGGCGCTTAATAAAATTCTCTTTATACAGGGCCCCAACAGGAATTGATACATCGTTTATATATATGGTAGTATCTTCAACCACCTTCACATTATCAAGTTGCACTATATAGGAACGGTGAACACGTACAAATTTATCATCGGGTAATTTGCTTTCCACAGCCTTAAGAGTAGAGTGAAGTATAAAACGCTGATCCCTGGTATGTATAGTAATATAATCGCCAAGGGCTTCAATCCATAATATTTCTTTAACCGGTACCTTAGTTAATACCGAATCCTTTTTTATAAAAAAATATTCTGTTGAGGTAGTAAGCTCTTTTATGTCGGTGCTTTCTTTTACTTTACCCACCGCTTTAAGGAACCTTGGCAATGCAACAGGTTTTACAATGTAGTCAACCACGTTTAGCTCAAATGCGTCAATGGCGTATTCCTTGTGGGTTGTAGTAAGTATTACTGCCGGCCTGTTGTCGAGGCTTCTCAGCATGTCTATACCGCTCATCTGCGGCATTTCTATGTCAAGAAATATAAGATCTACGTTTTCATTTTTTAAAACAGCTATAGCTTCCAAAGGATTTTTGCACTCTTTTACAATGTTAAGGTGCGCTACCTGTTTTGCTAATTGTGCAATTATCTTCCTGGAAGCATCGTCATCATCAACAATTATGCAGTTCATAGTTATGGGGTTTATGAAGTTCTACCGCCAATTATACAAAAATGTTACATAAACAATGTTTTTTTTATTGCCGTGAAATAAGGGCAAACATCAATGGTATAATATAATATGCTGTTTGTCAAATTATTAAATAGTTACATCAATTTTCAAAGGCATATGACAACTTTATACCATTTAATACACTATTTACATTGTACCTGGCGTAACACAACATTGTAAGCCCTGAAGGAAAATATCAACCTCTTAGTTGCGTGACTTTATATGCCTATTTACCCTAATAATAATTCTGTTTATCGAAAATCCTCAAGTCTCGCATTCTTATGGATATAGTTTTACATCAACATATTGATAAGCGGGAAATAGTAATAACTAAATTTTATGAGCGATGAATACAAAAAGAAATCAACCACAATTTTTAACGGGCGCCTTATTATTAGTTTGCATGTCGGTGTTTGGGCAAGATAATTCAGGCGTTATGCAACCTCAGGAAACTACACAACCAAATGTTCAAGTTCAAAGCAATGGTTATTATTTTGATAAAGGGAGTAATATAATTAACCTGGGTGTGGGGCTAGGGGGATACTATAGTTATTGGGGTGGGGGATACTACCAGACCCCTGATTTTGTTATAGCGTACGAAAATGGAACCTTTGGCGATGTTGGGCCGGGAGTAATAAGCCTTGGCGGTTTATTTGCATATAAAGGCATATCGTATAATTGGGCTACCCAGGATGGATACAGTTACACGGAAAGATGGAATTACTGGATACTCGGCTTTAGAAGTGCCTATCACCTTCAGGTTTCAAGTGCACCAAAATTTGATCCCTATGCAGGATTGATGTTGGGTTATTACTTTTTAGGTTATTCGTTTTCGACTGATAACCCCGGCTACATGCACCCCGGTAATTCGGGCTATGTATATTATACGGCCACATACCCGGATTATTATGCCCTTAGTGTTTTCCTGGGAGCGCGCTATGCTTTAAGTAATAAAGTGGGTATTTGGGGAGAATTGGGTTATGGATACTCAACACTTGCCCTGGGCGTCAGTTTTTAAAATGTGATTCCATTGACTATTGTCTAATACGACAAAAAGAGAATACCTATCCTGCAAGTAAGGGGGTGGGTTTTCTTTTTTTGTTAACATGAATTTGCAATGTTTATACCATTAATCTGTAACTTTTCGTTATATAGATAAGTATAAGAATAGCAGAATTGAAGTTAATGGAGAAAATTACTAACAGTTATATTTAAATTTGCCTTATAATTTTCTTGTAGTGAACCCCAATACTATACAAGATGAAAGGTTTTGTTTTTTTTAAGTGGTTAAAGAATATTTCCCTTACACGGAAACTCTACTTTGTTGTAGGCATTATGGCTGTGCTTATAGCCATAGAGCTTTTCATGCTTTCATTTATGATACATACGCTTTCATCTACCCGTGCACTTGTAGGTGCAGAAGGGTTATGGTCGAAGGCTGAAAAGGACGCGGTTTATAACCTGACAAAGTATGGCTATACACATAATGAGAAAGATTTTAACCAATATGAAAGCCTGCTGAAAGTTCCTTTGGGCGACCATAAGGCGAGGCTTGAGCTATCAAAAACTGCCCCGGATTATTCAATTGTCCGCGAAGGATTCATAGAGGGCCGCTTAAGCCCTGATGATATTGATGGAGCTGTTAAACTTTTACGGAGATTTCATGGCATTTCCTACATAAGCAAGGCAATTAGTATATGGACCGATGGCGATAAGGACCTTGCCCAGTTGCAATATTTAGGAAACAGATTGCATACACAAGTAACTTCGGGAAATATAAACCCCGAAATAGCGCAAACGCTTGACGAAATATATAGCCTGAACGAAAACCTTACAGTGCTTGAAGATAATTTTTCATTTACACTGGGTGAAGGTTCACGATGGATAGAGCATCTTATTTTAGTAATACTCTTTTTTATTGCTATGACTGTGGAGTTTTCAGGATTGTTCCTTACAATCTCTGTCAGCAGGGCCATTTCAAAAGGTATTAATGAAATTGTGCGTGTTGCATCCAACGTAGCTTCTGCCGATTTCAGTAGCAGGGCAACAGTATATTCAGGAGATGAAATTGGCCAATTGGCAGGTTCTTTTAACCATATGATAAATGATTTGGAGAAAAAGAAAAATGAAGAAAGTGAAGCCAGGGAAGCATTGCGCCGCCAGAAAGATGTATATGAAACACTTATAACAGCACAAAGTGAAATGGGTGAAGGCGTATGCATTACAGAGGGTGAAAAAATACTATATGTTAATGATGCTATATGCAGAATGTATGGTTATACCCGGGAAGAAATTTTGAGAATGCCCTCTTTCTTGCACGTTGTTCCGGAAGCAGAACGGACATTATTAATAGAGCGATTGCGCCAACGTGTAAACGGAGAACGGGATATGAGCGCGGGCGAAACCAGGATATTGCGAAAAGATGGTAAAATAATAGATGTTGAATACACAGTAAGAAATTTCTATACAGAAGGACGGCAGCAAATGATATCGATTATACGCGATGTAACAGAAAGAAGAAAAGCAGAAGTACAATTGCGGAATGAAAAGGAGCGTGCCGAAAGCGCCGAAGTAGCAAAAAAAATTGGTGAACAGTTCCTTGCCAATATGAGCCATGAAATACGTACGCCAATGAACGCCATTATCGGTTTCACGGAAATACTGGAAAAATCACCGTTAACCCGGGAGCAACGACAATACCTTGATGCTATTAAAATATCAGGGGATAATTTATTGGTGATTATTAACGATATTCTTGATTTTTCAAGGATGCGATCAGGCAAAATGCCAATAGAGCATAAGGATTTTAAATTGTCGCAGATAATTTCAACTTGCAGGGACCTAATGCTGCCTAAAGCTCAGGAAAAGAAGATTGAGATACTTGTGAATATTGAAAATGATATACCTGATAATTTAATTGGCGACCCCACAAGGTTGTTGCAAGTATTACTTAACCTTACTGCGAATGCCATAAAGTTTACTGAAAAGGGTAAGGTAGATATAACCGTAAAAAAATTATTGACAAAAAGCAATAAGGCATCACTTCAATTCTCTGTAAGAGATACAGGTATTGGTATACCTCCTGAACAACTCGATAGTATATTCGATGCATTTATACAAGCTAACCATCAAGCCGCCCGCAAATATGGAGGTACCGGTTTGGGGCTAGCTATAGTAAAACAATTGGCGGAATTACAAGGCGGAAGCGTATCGGTAACCAGTAAAGTAGGAGAAGGTTCTTGCTTTGACTTTAAAATAGAATATGAAATAAACGCTCTTGGCACTACCCACGGAAACGATAAGAAACCAGTTACGGTAAAGAATGGAATTAAAGATATTAATGTGTTGCTTGCAGAAGACAATGCCATGAATCAGTTATTAGCAAAGAAGGTGCTTACAGACTGGGGCTGGAAAGTTGAACTGGCAGAGAATGGTGAAGATGCAATAGAGTTATTGAAACTAAAAGATTTTGACGTGGTATTAATGGACATTCAGTTGCCTGAAATGGACGGATATGAGGCAACAAGGGTTATAAGAACAAGTTTACCGTCTCCTAAACGCAAGGTTCCTATTATTGCTATGACGGCGTGCGTTATGGAGGGTGAAGAAGAAAAATGTATGGAAGCTGGAATGAACGGCTATGTCTCTAAACCATTCAATTCGAATACACTTTATGATAAGATAGTGGCGGTAGTAAAATAAACTCTGAAGGCGTGACTATACGGCCACGCCCTCAGAATATAAATTGACAGCGGTTACTTAACAACAACAACTAAATATTTGCTTTCACTCCAGAAAGCATTAGGGTCAGTTATTTCAATAGAATCGGTCTTACCGTTATCGCTAACTTTAAAGGTATTGCCGGGTTGGTCGGTAATTACCTTAGAATATTTAGCGTACAATGGGATATTTACCAATGCAGTCATATCGGCCTTAGTAAAATACTTACTGTTAAAATGGTCTTTAAGCTTGGCTACTCTTCCCAGCCCTATTACACCACCTTTCTTGTCAATAACACCTTTCTGCTTTAACTCCTTCATGGTACCAACAGCGTAATACACAGTATTGATTTCAGTGTGCAATGAACTGTTTTCAGCTTTCACAACATTCATGGTCGCCATACTGTCATTGAATTGTTCTACCATAGCCTTCATTGATTCATTGGTTTGTGAAAGGTCTTTCTGCAAACTTGCAATACCGCTATCACGGTCGGCCACTTCACTATTAAGGTGTGCTACTATTTTATCCAACTCGGCGTTTTTTGCGTCCATCTTTTTCATTCTCGTCTGCAATTGGGCAATCTCCCTGTTATCCTTCAGTATAAGCTCATCTATGGCCTTTATATCGGCAATAGCATTATTATTGCCTATTTCTGATGAACGTACTGTAATCAGTTTTTCTCTTTGCTTAAGGCTGTCAAGATTATCCTGTATTGCATTCATGGTATGCATGTACGACATTATAGATGAATCTTTTTTTCTTGCCTGATCAAGTAGTGTTGAGTCCTGCACGCTAAGGTCTTTAAGTTTTTGTTCCCTTTCAGAATTATTACATGCTGTTAAGAAAAGGAACCCGAGGAAAATAACCGCTTTTGTTTTCATGGCTTTTGTTTTTAATGTTACTGAATCAGAATTAATAATCAGTAGAACTATGCCATGCTTCAATTATTTTTAATTTAAATTCTGTTGCAAGGTATAAATGAAATAATACCGGTGATTATTATTTTCTGTAAACAGGCTTAAAGGTTGCCTGAATGTACGAATACAACAGGTGGAAATAAAGTATCTGGTAACAGGAATTTTGCAATTCATATATCCGGATTAAATCTGTAATGAGATTTTATATCTATATTTTTTGTGTATTAAAATAAACTTTTGTTGTGTTTACAGAAAAATTGTAACAAAAAATAACAAGTATATCTACCTTGCACGTGGAAATTAAAAAGTAATAACCTTTATTAACCCAAGTATTATGAGCACACAGAAAATTGCGCTTTTTACGCCCGCAGGAGAAGTGGGCAGGCGCCTAGCAGAAGAAGCCCTGAAGAGAGGGCATACCGTTACAGCTATTGTAACAGATGAAAATGAATTTAAACTGAAGCATCCCAACCTGAAAGTGGTGCGTGGAGATGTGAGAAAAAAGGAAGAAGTAACCAAATATGCCAAAGGGCACGATGTGGTTATAAATGCGTATTCCCCAAGTATAAAGAACCCGCGCGAGCATGTTGATATTACACGTAGTGTAATAGAGGGTACAAAAGAAGCCGGTGTGCAGCATATTGTTTCGGCATCGCATCCTTTTGAACAACGTATGGAAGCTACTGAAGAGTTTTATAATTCCTTTAAGCCGGTTATACAGGCTCAGCAGGAAGCATTAAAGCTGCTTCAGAAGGAAAAAAACCTTTCATGGAGCTACTTGCATAGTGTTGCTCCTGAGGCGGGGAAAAAACCGGGAGAATATCAGGTAAGCGATGAGATTTATTTCTCCCATCCCGAGGGCCAGGCAAGGATTCCATTAAAGGAGTATACATCAACCTTGCTTAATGAAGCAGAAAAGGGCCAGATGGAAACGCACGAGTTTAATTATGAAGACAGGCTGGAATAAACCAGTGTAAATTTATTCAAACAGAATCTTCCTTTTATTGCAAATGCAGTAAAAGGAAGATTCTTATTTATGGCGCATACCACTACACTCCGGTAAGTAAGATAATAAATGGAACTATTACGTGCATTTATATATTGCTTCTCTAATACCTAATACCTAATACCTAATACCCAGGTATAGCATCATTACAATACATAAAATACTTATTATCCATATTACTACTACGGCAAGGCCGCCACTTCTTTCAAACCAATGTTCAGGGTGCAGTCTCATGACTATTCAGTTTTTGATTCATTTATAAATTTAGCCAGAATAAAAGGTAAACAGAAGCCTTTTTTCGATAAGCCTTACAAAGAATACTGTCAAATTTTTCAAGAACATTTCTGTTACTCCTGCTTCTTTCTCCCCGTGCTACAGATTCCCTTACCAATAAAAAAGAGACCGGGGAAGTAGATGGCTCTACATGCCCCCGGTCCTATATGTTCTTACCACCACTCAAAGTAAGAACAGTACGCTTTAAGGTTTTTTCTTAAAATCAATTTCTGATGCAAAAATAAATATACATACAGTCACTACCATTAGTATTCGTTAAAAGCAGGTTTTAAAGGGTTTAACAAGTCATTTGCATAGGTAAACATTATAAAATAGGTTTTGGTTCAGAATCATATAAACTATTATATAGCCAGATACGTGCCAATAAAAAAATTACCCGTCCAGGGAGCGTTTCTAAAATGTATCTTTTTATTTACCGACATTTTCATCACTCTTGCTTCTTTTTTTTAGTGGTTCGCAGAAAAGTAAATACCGGGGCCTAAAAGTGATTCTATCTTGCAATAAAAATTCATTCCTGCTAAACTTAATTCTCTATTTCTATGAGTAGGCAAAAGACAATTATCTTCGGCGCCTCGGTTAAAAAACTGGGGCCTTTGCTGAAGGAGGCAATAAAGTGGAAACATACAGCCAGGGCCGTGATGTATGATATTACGCAAACTGATAACACACTCCGTGACCTTGATATTCAGTATGGCCACATGAATAATAAGGATAAGATAGCCGAACTGGCAAAAGGGTTTGATGCTGTGATTGCTTTACATGAGCCGGTTTATCTTCAACCCGATGACCATTTAAGGGCGGTGAAGGCGCTTATTGAAGGTACTAAAATAGCGGGTGCGGAGAAACTGATTGTAATAGGCCACCCGGTTAATTATCCTGTAGAAAATACGCTTGAGTTTTATGGTAAATGGAAGGTAATTCTGCGCAGCCAGGCAGAGGCATTGAAGGTTTTACAGAATAAAGTATCCCTCGATTGGTATTATATTCATTCACCAAGGTTGGAACCAAGCCCTGTTACGGGCAGGCTTATGTTGGGCGAAACCATTCTATGTACATCACCATTGGGGGTGAATAACATAGAAAAGAAAAATTATGCAAATGAAGTATTTAAACTGGCTGACAGAAAAATGAGTGCCAGGAATCTTGACTCAATGCTTCTGAACATTTAACCGCTCTAAAGAACCAGCAACTCCATAAGGAACAGGAAAAACATTAAGCCAAAGAAAATAAGGGCATAGAGGAGAATATATTCACCGAGTGTATGGCTTTCCTTATTGAACATCAGAACTATTTTCTTGCCTAAAACTCGGAAAAGATTATTATCGTTTTGTGCTTCTGCTTCTAAAGACTTATGCGTTATATGGTGCACTACAGTATTCATTTTGCTGTTAGATTGGTTCAACTTAAAGTTACTGCTCTATTATAAGAAAACAGGGAGATATTCGGTGAGATGGCTTAAAATGAAGGCTAATATTTCAAAGGGTCCAAGCAAAGATCGTAACTTTTTTTAATGCTTCTTCTTTAGTTCTCTTAAATCAAAGATTTAAATAAGGAAGTTTAAACTCTACCGGAAATTAAGGTATACCCCCTATAGCAGCTATAGCTTTGATTAAAATTTAACTAATTCTCAACTCTATAAAAATTGGCGCATCCCTTATAACCGCAATACTAATAATAAATGGCAGTTTTGCATCATGGGCGTCTTATACAGCTGTTGCATCAGGTAACTGGAGTAATACAACTACATTGGGTGGTTCTGCTCGCCCTTTCACTTTAAGGCCGACGGACCAGGTTACTATTGGTGCTGGCTTAACTGTTACTATGGATAGCATTATCACAGTTACCCTGTCCTTATTGGTGAAGTGTCTATAAATAAAGAAAATAATGGAAATTAAAGGAAATCAAAAGAAAATTAAGTAGTTTCGCGGGGATTACGAAACAGATTGATGATCATCTGTATATCAAGTGGTAAGATCAAAACTGAACTTGCTCCCCTTATTCGGTTCACTTTCTACCCATATATTGCCACCCTGAGCCATAATAAACTCTTTGCTTATAGCAAGTCCTAACCCGGTTCCCCGATTTCCCTTGTTCCCCACTAGGTACTTTATAGAACCGTTCAAATAATCTATCCTTGTATTTAGGGTCAATACCCATGCCGAAATCCTGTACAGAAAATACTAAACTGCTTCCCTGTTGCTTTACTTGCATAAGTATGTTCGCATCTTCATGGCTGTATCGGATGGCATTTGATAGGAAGTTAACCAGCACCCAGGCGGTTTTTTCAGAATCGCAATTAACTTTGGGCAGGGCCGAATCGCAGTTTATTTCAATTTTTATCTTCTTTTGCTCAGCTTGCACCTTTAGGGCATTATATGCATAGTCAACCATTACACGGGGTTCTACTAACTGCTTTTGCATCTGTATATTGCCTGTTTCAACCTGTGCCAGGTCGAGTAATTCACCTGTTATACCCAGCAACCTTTGTGTATCATCTTTAATATGCCCTATAAGCTTCTTTTGTTCTTCATTCACTAGCCCCACCCTAGTGTCTTCTAATAATTTAAGGCTCATTTTAATTGATGAAATTGGGGTCTTTAATTCATGCGATATGGTAGCGATGAAGTTGGTTTTGGCAAGATCAAGTTCTTTATATTGCGTAATATTTCTTAATACAATAACCATACCTATAGGCTGTTCATCTGCCATTATCTTAATATCATCTTTGGTGAAGTAGCTTTCTTTATTGTCGGCATAAATTTTTAATGGCGCCGTTATACCATCTGTACTTATTAGTGTACGCAGTAAATCATTTCTCAATGCAATGTCAGGTGCATATTTACCTAAAAGGTCATTTTCAGTAACGCCCAGTATTTTTATAGCAGAAGCATTGACAAATAGCACGCTCATCTTCTCATCAAACCCTATTATCGGGTCTTTCATATTATTGATAATAGTATCAATACGTTTCTTCTCAAAAATAATTTTGGCCAGGTTACTGTTGTTATAATCATTTAGTTCCTGTGCCCATGGTATTAAATGCTTCAGCTAATTCACCAAATTCATCACCCTTCTCAATGTAAATTCGCTGGGTATAATTTTTATCAGCGATTTGTTTAATACCTTCGGTTAGTTTTCTTACGGGGTTAGCAATATAACCCGGGAAGTTAACAAGGAATGTAAAGGAGATAAGCAGCGAAATAGTAACCAGTATGGCCAGGTAAATTCTCATCTTTTCAGCCGTTTGCTGGGTTTCATTATTCTTTCTCAATAATGCGGCTGTGTTCAGGTCATTAATTACATATATGCACGTACGCAATTCCTTTAATTGCGTTTGCGATGGTTGCACAGTGGTCTTTAATTGTTCAAATAACTGGCGTACTTTATTCGTAGCCTCCTGCTCGCCCACTTCAGTAATATTATTTTCCTGTGCTTTCAGGTTTTTTTCAAACAGATTTATAGCATTTTGCTTGTTAATATCATATAGGTCTAAAGCCTGCTCCATATTTTCAGCATATTCAATGCTTTCATAATTAGCCTTAAGAATATTCTTGGCTTCACCGGCAAGTCGGTTAATGGTATATAGCCCACCACCGCCTATCATTACAATCATTATAAAAAAGAAGCCGAGCCCCAGTGCAAGTTTTGTCTTTATGCGGAGTTTTATCATGACAATATTACGATATCAATATCCGAATCGGTTAGTTTTATAAGCAACTGATCGAACAGGTTTGTACTTACAATAGATTTTATGAGGCTGAAGTGAGGTTTACCGATGCATATGGTAGTTATATTCTTCTCCTTTGCTGTTTCAACTATGGCATTTGTAACGTTCCGATTCTGCGCCTGTATTACCTCTGCCCCGAGCTCTGTGGCTGTTTTAAAATTATTAATAAGGTGGCGTTGGTCAGCAAGGTTTATATTTTGAGGGTTTTCCTTAGGCGTTTGGACATATAGCACAAACCATTTCGAATTATAATATGAAGCCAGACGTGCTGTTTTACGTATAATCATTTTAGCTGTCTCGTTCTCACTATTAACGCAAGCCAAAAATCGTTCAGGGCGCAAAGCCGTATTTCTGGGAATTTCATTCTCTATCTTTCTCTCTACCTGCGATGTAACCTCGCGTAAAGCAAGTTCTCTCAGTTGCAATATTTTTTCTGAACGGAAGAAATTCCCTAAAGCGGTTTCAATCTTTGCTTTGTCGTATATCTTGCCCTCTTTAAGCCGGGTTATAAGTTCATCGGCCGTAAGGTCAATATTCACAACTTCATCAGCCATCTGCAAAACCTTATCGGGGATACGTTCGCTTACCTCAATGCCTGTTATTTCCTGTATTTCACCGTTAAGGCTTTCCAGGTGCTGTATGTTTACCGCGCTTATTACATTAATACCTGCATTCAGTATTTCCACTACATCCTGCCAGCGCTTTTCATTTTTACTGCCCTGTATATTTGAATGCGCCAGTTCATCTACTATTACCACTTCCGGGTGAATGTTAAGAATGGCTTGCACATCCATTTCATCTAACTCCTTGCCTTTATAAAAAAGCTTCCGCCTTTGTATCAGCGGAAGCCCTTCGAGTAAATCATGTGTTTCTTTCCTGTTATGGGTCTCAATGTAGCCCAATTTAACATCTATACCATTTTTTAAAAGCGTATGTGCCTCCTGCAACATGCGGTAGGTTTTACCCACTCCCGCACTCATACCTATATAAACCTTGAACTTACCACGCTTTGATTCACGGATAAGTTCAAGGAATTTGTAGGCTCTTTGCTCGTTTTCGGTCATACGGCAAAGTTACACTGTTTAGGCTCTATTTAGAACCTAACCAGGAATGCTATTATGATACGGTCCTCTGTCTGTCTCAGGTCAGGTGCCCAGCCTGGAATGCTTGCATAACTTCCGTTAGCCTGCTGAATTAGAACCGGTGTTGTAGTATACCCTGTTGGAGAGGTAACTCCGCCAGGACCTGCGAAATAAGGCACACTGGCCCAGCGGTGAACATATTCTAGTTTAAATTCAAAACTCTGGCTTGGCATCCAGGCAATATTGGTCGAACAGTCCCAGGCATTAAATTGGTTACCTGGATTCTGCGTGAAAGGATCTATGCCTGACTGCAATGTAGTTTGTAATACGCTTCCGTTTGATAATTGCACAGCAGCCGGAGTTGGCAAATCGCTTGCCTGTCCCGTAGGTTCAAGTACCAGGTAACGGCCTGGGTTAGTCATAACACCGCCCCCAACTAACCATGCCAGTTTACCATGAGCGAACCAGATACGGTTATAGAACATGGCGCTGGCAAAATATTGTGCATAAACGCCATTTGAAGAGTCCTTAAATCCATTAAAACCATTTACACCGTCACCGGTTTCTTCGCCAAGGTCGCCGGTGAAAGAGAATGCCATTTGCGTAACTCCTTTACTTGATTTTGGCCTGTGGAAGTAACGCAATAAGAAACTGTTATCGGTATGGAACCTATGCCTGCCCACTGCTCCTGCATCATCAGAACCAACAATATAGTTGTTACTTATTACTTTAACATTCTCAGTAGGGTGCCACTCAATAACACCTCCAAAACCAGGCATATCGTTAAAAGTAGCATAGCTCTGCCATCCGTTAATAATCCATAATTCAACTTTTAATTTATTAGATGGAAATATTTGGGTACGTATTCCATTAAAAAACCATGGAGTATTATCAGATGTATATGAAGCCTGGTAATCCCAGTTTTCAACCTGGTAATATGAATTGAGGCCGATATATGACATGAACAACCCACCGTCAACGTTAATACCATGCATACAGTTAAAGTGATATCCTCCGTAAGCTTCACTTATATAACGATACGCATCCTGCAAATCATATTGGCCACGGTAACCACTGTAATCATTACGCGGAACAACCTCATCACGGGTTCCTAATTGTGTTATGAATCTTGCACGTGCGCCTCCGTAATTAAAATCTCCACCAAAGCCTAATTGTGAAATTTCCATTTCATTGTCACGTGCCAAGGCCGTAGAGCCTACAACGGTATGGTCAATAGGATTGGCAAATGAATAAGTAGCATTTGCATCTACGAAAATTTCAGGTGAAAAATAAGGAATTTTGAAAATAGATGAGTCCCTCCTGTCATTCCCATTTATCCATGTCAGGTCCATGTTATCAAATGGAGTCTGGTCAGCTATCTTTTTTGCCGTATCCTTAGCAGGTGCTGTCTGCGCATTAGCGTATTGGTTAAGCGCTAATGCCGCTAAAGTCAAAAACGCTATTGTTGTTGTTTTCATATTGTGTTATTTATAATTGTTGTGTTTGCTAGTTAAGATTTGATTGATTAAAAAGAACATTGATTTTATACATTTTGTCTGTAACAGAATAAGCTACAAGAGATTCTCCGCCTCCAAATTCCATTTCAAGCATGTCGTGAAACTTAGAATTGTCGGGGAATGCCCTTTTTAGATTAAGTATAGTTAAAGGCCTAATTTCAGAGTTAATAGTTTTACTGAAAAAATATTTCATTTCAACTTTATTTTCTTTCATATTAGAAGAAGGTACCCTTACATAGGATGAGTAAATTACAATGCCCTTATTTTCCCGTATAAGGAACTCCTCATCGTATGTTTTATAGAACCTGTAATCCTCATTTTTGCAATTATGATAACCGAAAATGCTGTCTTTGTTAAGCTTTGTTTTCTTACCATCAGCTATAATATCAACATACCTTCCTGCAAAAAAATGGTGTAGTTTTATTTTTCCCGATGATTTGCAATCAAATGATAGTGAAAGAGTGCCTTTATTATAGTCCCCCGAGGTCATATAAACTCCGCCTATAGTACTGCATACTCTCATACCCGCATTCTGGGAAGAGAGGGGTAATGCACCAAGGGTACAAAAGCCGACAACTAGAGATACTATTTTACTGTTTAAGTTCATCTAGAGCAATGTTAAGTTTTAATACATTTACTTTAGGCGGGCCAAATAAGCCGAGTAAAGGCCCTTCTGTATGTGTATCTACAAGTTTCATTAAATCCTGTTCCGGTATTCCGCGTAAAGCGGCAATACGTTTAACCTGAATTTTTGCGCCTTCAGGACTAAGGTCGGGATCTAATCCGCTACCCGATGCTGTTACCAGTTCGGCAGGTATATCGGCTTTATTAATACCAGGGTTATGCCTCATAAAGGTATCGATAGTTGACTGTACCGATTTTAAATAATCGGGGTTTGTAGGGCCCTTGTTACTTGCACCTGAACCGGCTGCATTATATCCGGCAGCGGAAGGTCGTGGTTGAAAATATCTATCGCTTTTAAAAGCCTGGCCTATATTTTCATAACCTACAATCTTTCCTTTATAGGTAACAGTTATACCATCACCTCCTCCGGGAGCCGCTTTAGCCACCAAAGCAATAAAGAGGGGGTATATTACACAAAGCAACACCAGTAGAACAAGTGTGAGCCTAAACGATGGAATGAGATATTTTTTCATGACAATTCTATTTTTAATTACATTACTAATCCAATGAGCATATCAATAAGCTTTATTCCGATGAATGGCACTATAATGCCGCCAATACCATAAATCAACAAATTCCTACGTAATAATGCGCTTGCACCAATAGGCTTATACTGCACACCTCTTAATGCCAATGGAATAAGCAATGGAATAATTATAGCATTGAAAATGACAGCAGAGAGTATGGCGCTTTCAGGGCTTTTTAATCCCATAATATTAAGGGCCTGCAACGATGGAATAGTAACAATGAAAAGAGCTGGGACAATTGCAAAGTATTTTGCCACGTCATTTGCAATACTGAATGTAGCGAGTGTACCGCGTGTCATAAGCAACTGCTTTCCTATTTCCACTATTTCAATAAGCTTGGTAGGATCGTTATCCAGGTCTACCATATTGCCTGCTTCTTTGGCAGCCTGTGTACCGCTGTTCATGGCAACACCCACATCGGCCTGTGCAAGTGCAGGAGCATCGTTGGTACCGTCGCCCATCATAGCCACAAGTTTACCCTGACCTTGTTCCAGGCGTATGTAGTTCATTTTATCTTCCGGCTTAGCCTCTGCAATAAAATCATCTACACCGGCTTTTTCAGCAATAAATTTTGCTGTAAGCGGGTTGTCGCCGGTTACCATAACCGTTTTCACTCCCATCTTACGCAAGCGTTCAAAGCGTTCTTTAATACCGGGCTTAATAATA
>JABDGY010000012.1 GCA_013285805.1 Bacteroidota bacterium
ATGAAGCCGTGTTTGTACAGCCGCTTGCATTAGTACCTGTTACTGTATATGTGGTGGTGGTTGGAGGCGTGGCAATAACGTGTACCCCTGTTGTAGCATTAAGGCCTGTTGCAGGGCTCCATGTATAGGTTACTGCCCCGCTGGCTATCATACCCATTGTATCTCCGCTGCAAACGGTAGGCCCTGCGCCTGTAATGGCAATACTCACAACAGGTGTCGGGTTAACAGTTACGGTAACTTTTGCAGAATCTGTACAACCACCGCTGGCTCCGTAAACTGTGTAGGTAGTAGTTGTAGTGGGGTTCGCAGTAGGATTAGGGCAATTTGTGCAACTTAATCCCGTTCCCGATTTCCATGTATATGTAGCTGCACCGCCCGCATTAAGCACTATGCTGCTGCCGTTGCAAATTGAAGGATTGGCCGGAACCACTGTTACGTTAAGTGATGCTGCAACCGTTACGGTTACTGTTTGTGTACTGGTACATCCCAATGAAGTACCTGTTACTGTATATGTTGTTGTTGTTGCCGGGCTTGCTGTTACACTGGCTCCTGTTGTTGCAGAAAGTCCCGTAGCCGGAGACCATGAATAGGTTGTTCCACCGGAAGCAATAAGTACTACGTTACCGCTTGGGCAAATAGTAGGCGCAGCCGGAGCAACAGTTACTGTAGGAGTTGGGTTAACAGTGAGTGTTACAGTTTGAGTTCCACTGCAACCTGTTGTTGTGCCGGTAACAGTATAAGTTTGCGTTGTACCCGGGTTAGCCGTTACGCTGGCACCGGTAGTTGCGCTTAATCCTGTTGCAGGGCTCCAGGTATATGTTGTGCCTCCGCTGGCAGTAAAGCCAACTGAGCTACCCGAACATATGGTAGATGTAGGCGGCACTACTGTTACTGTGGGTGTGGCGTTCACAGTTATAGTTACTGTTGCCGTATTCGAACAAGCGCCTGTGGTTCCTGTTACAGTATAGGTTGTTGTAGAACCCGGGCCTGCTGTTACACTGGCTCCTGTTGTAGCGCTCAATCCTGTTGCAGGGCTCCATGTATATGTAGTTCCACCACCTGCTGTTAAAACAGTTGTGTTTCCTGAACATATAGTTGCAGGTGGAGTAATAGTTACTGTCGGTGTAGGGTTCACAGTTATAGTAACTGTTGCTGTACTTGAGCAAGGGCCTATTGTTCCGGTTACTGTATAGGTTGTTGTTGCTCCTGGCGTGGCTGTTACATTTGAACCTGTTGTGGCGCTAAGGCCTGCAGCAGGCGACCATGTATAAGTAGTACCTCCGCCTGCTACCAATGGGGTTGAATTACCTGAGCATATTGAACTCGATGGTGTGACTGTTACCGTTGGTGTAGGGTTCACGGTTATAGTAACTGTTGCATTAGCTGAACATGTTCCCGTTGTGCCGGTTACTGTATACGTAGTTGTTGCTCCGGGGGTAGCTGTTACATTGCTTCCGGTAGTGGCGCTAAGGCCTGTTCCCGGAGACCATGTATATGTTGTTGCTCCGCCTGCCACCAATGGTGCCGAATTACCAGAACATATAGCCGATGATGATGTAAGGGTAAGTGTAGGTGTAGGATTAACAGTAATTGTTACCGTTGCTGTACTTGTGCATGTTCCTGTTGTTCCGGTTACTGTATAAGTTGTAGTTGAAGAAGGGCCTGCAGTAACATTAGTTCCTGTAGTGGCGCTAAGGCCTGTTCCCGGAGACCATGTATATGTTGTTGCTCCGCCTGCCACCAATGGTGTTGTATTACCGGAACATATTGAACTGGACGGTGTAACCGTTACTGTAGGTGTCGGGCTCACAGTTATAGTAACTGTATTTGTAGCCGAACATGAACCTGTGGTGCCCGTTACCGTATAGGTTGTAGTTGAAGCAGGTGTTGAGGTTACATTGCTTCCGGTGGTTGCACTTAGGCCCGTACCCGGAGACCATGTATACGTTGTTGCTCCACCTGCCACTAAAGGCACTGAACCACCCGTACATATAGTTGAAGACGAGGTGAGCGTAACAGTAGGTGTAGTATTGACAGTGATAGTTACCGTTGCCGTACTTGAGCATGCACCGGTGGTGCCTGTTACAGTATACGTTGTAGTAGCACCGGGTGTGGCTGTAACATTTGAACCTGTTGTAGCACTTAACCCTCCTGCAGGAGACCATGTATATGTTGTTGCACCACCTGCAACCAATGGGGTTGAATTACCTGAGCATATTGAACTTGATGGTGTGACTGTTACCGTTGGTGTAGGGTTTACGGTTATAGTAACCGTAGCTGTATTACTACAAGCACCCGTTGTTCCTGTTACTGTGTATGTTGTTGTTGATGCAGCACTGCTTATAACACTTGTACCCGTCGTTTGGTTCAAACCGGTTGCAGGAGACCAGGTGTAACTGGTAGCTCCACCTGCTGTAAGTGTTGTAGAACCACCTGAACATATGGAAGTGGATGGTGAAACTGTAACAACCGGCAGAGGTGTTATTGTTATAACAACTGTTTGTGTTGAGCTGCAAGTGCCTGTTGTTCCCGTTACCGTATAGGTTGTTGAAGAACCAGGGCTTGCTGTTGGGTTAGGACAATTGGTACATGTAAGTGAAGTGGTCGGCGACCATGTGTAGCTTGTCGCGCCGCTGGCTGTAAGGCCTACAGAACCACCCGCGCAGAATGAAGCCGAAGGAGGTGCAACCGTTACAGTAGGTGTTGGGTTCACTGTTACGGTTACCGTAGCTGTATTTGTACATCCGCCGGCTGTTCCGGTAACGGTATATGTTGTTGTAGATGTTGCACTGCTTATAACACTTGCACCGGTTGTTTGGTTCAACCCTGTGGCAGGGCTCCATGAATATGTTGTGGCTCCGCCTGCTGTAAGTGTTGTAGAACTACCCGAACATATAGCAGTAGAAGGTGAAACCGTAACAGTAGGGGGCGCAGTTACTGTTATTACTACTGTTTGTGTAGCGCTGCAACTGCCTGTAGTTCCGGTAACTGTATATGTTGTTGTAGAACCGGGGCTTGCAGTTGGATTAGGACAATTAGTACATGTTAATGATGTAGTTGGCGACCATGTATAACTTGAGGCGCCACTGGCTGTAAGGGCTACTGAGCCTCCCGAACAGTATGAAGCAGATGGAGGAGCGACTGTAACAGTTGGTGTGGTATTCACAGTAACCGTTACGGTGGCGTTATTAGTACATCCTGCAGTGGTTCCTGAAACCGTATATGTTGTAGTTGAAGCCGGAGATGCTGTTACACTCGCCCCGGTTGTCTGGTTAAGTCCTGTCGCAGGGCTCCATGAATAAGTAGTGGCCCCGCCTGCAGTTAATACTGTTGAACCTCCGGAGCAGATAGATGTGGAAGATGAAACGGTTGTGGTTACAGGAGAAGATGCACCCACGGTACATGTAGCTGTATAAACTTCACCGCAACCAATATTCATACTTACTGTATATGTACCGGCACTAAGGCCTGTTGCTGTTTGTGTCGCTTGTCCACCGGGGCTCCATGAATAAGTTACACCTCCCTGAACTGTACCGCAAAGGCTTAAACTTGCCGTTGCTGAACCATTATTTGATCCACATGTTGTATTTGTAGGAGTAGCTGTTGCCGTAACAGTAGAATTAGGATTGGTAAAGGCTTCAACAAAACCATCGCCTGAATATCCCAGCCAGTAAACCGGCCCGCCGCAAACATATATTGTTGAATTATTTTGTCCCAGTACCACATCAAAAGGCCATGCAGGTAGCGCTGTACTTGAAAGCAAGCTGAGTGAAGAATTGTAAATATTTAAATAACCGGGGAAGGCACCGCCTTCCGTAACGGTTCCCACGTATACATTATCGCAAGCATCTGCATCCAATCCGCCCCAATATGTATTAGTTTCATTATAACCGAAATAGTTACTATAATACCCATTAATAGCTAACGAAGTAATAACAGCCCCTGTTGTTTTACTTTGGCGGTTCAAGGTATATCCATTCCAGGTATATAACCAGTTAGGACTGGCTGCCATACCATTCAAACCGTTTGCCGTTGTTTCATCGCCTGCACCCGGGTTAATATAACCCGGACCCACGTACATTATACTGGCAACTTCGAGGTAAGCACTTCCTGTAGGCTCAACTTTAAAATTATATGGTGTAAGGGCAGGAACAGGAACACTCATTAAAATATTATCAGCGCTTCCGGCATTGCTTCCGTTATTTACGGTTGCCATATCGAAAAATGCTGTAGCGCCGGTTGGGTCGGTAGCAATACGGTTAACGTCGTGGCAACAAGAGCCTGTACCCAATGGGTTTTCAGGAACAATAGCTGCCATATTGGTGTCAAGCATGGCCACCTGTCCGCTTGGTACATTTGTTCCACCGCCGCCAATTACTACCTGCGCGGTACAACCATTATATGTCATTCGCCACATTTCACGCATGCTATTGGCACCCGGCCATGTAGCAAGTAGTGCACCATTGGTATTTATTTTAATAGCACGCGCACCTGTATTATTGTCAAGCCCTTCGCCCACATAGCAGGTGCCTGTTTTCTTATCAACCGCAAAGTCACCATACGTATAGGCCCCGAGCCAGGTAGTTGACCAGCTGGTTGTATATGTCCACACTACTGTTCCCGATGAATTTAATTTTGATACCTGGAATTGATCATAGCCACCGTAAACATAAACGTTACCATTGTAATCGTAGTCGAGGTCATAAGCTGCATCGTACCCGCCGCTAAATGTAATGCTGGTAGTCCAGGGGTCAATTACAAGTGTTTTGCTATTGTCGTATCCTTCTGCATTGAATGACTCAGTTCTTCCGTTAACAGCATAATTAACCTTTACATCACCACCTTCTTCATAATAGCTTACAGGAGTATGGTCGGTCATGTCGTACAAAGCGCTATCACTATGTTCTGTAACGTTGCCACCTTCATCAAGGTGCAAATCTTCCGAACCACTATATTTTAATTTTAGCTGGGAAATATCGGCGCCGGGATGCACAATGATATTGTATTTTATGCCTCCCTGCCCTTTTTTGAAACTGTATTCAAGGTCAATTCCGGGATAAATATTGTGGTACACTAATTTCCTGAAAACACTGGCTTGAATGGTCTGATTCCTGCCTACGCCATATGTATAATAAAATGTTTCTTCATTCTCACCACTGAGCGTCACATTTGTATTGGCTCCCTGCCACACAGCGTCGACAAAATGCGAGTTAACAGTAGCTGTAACATTTTTATCAGGGTCATCGTCTCCGTCTCCTTTTTCTCTGTTAAACTTTACAGCATCGTTACGGTAAATAACTCCTTCAGGTGTAAAATAGGCATTCGTTTTTCCTATTTTGGCATAGAATAAAACCTGGTGGTGTCCGGGTATATCATTATTATATTGCCCCTTATTCTCAACAAATATCTGGTGGTCAAACGGGGTGGACTTCCACTTAAGTTGTGGTTTCTCATGGCTCTCCCCGCTTCCCTGTGAAGTTTGGCCTTTAATATCCTTATTGAACTTCGTCTCATTAGCAATTTTTGATACATTGCCTTGTCCAGCTACAGCAACATGCTGATTTGATACATTGCCTTTTCCTGCAACCTCAACATGCTGTGCCGATGGGGATTGATTGCCTACCTGTTCAAGCGGAGGGGGAGTACTATTTGGGTATGGCGCATTCTGTGCTGTACTGTTAACAGCAAAACAACAGAAGATCAATGGCATTACTACTGAAAGTAATGAAGCGGATACTTGGAATTTTCTGCAAGGAAGAAAATGTCCAGGGTATTTTTTCGTCATTTATCGATTAAATATTTGTGATTAAATTACGAAATTATACGATAGGAAATCAAAAAAGTTCCATATAATTATTAAAAATCACATGCTAAATCGTATTAGAAAAGGGGAAGAAAATTATTTAAAAAGCTAAAAAACAGGGGCATTTTCGGGGTAAAACCCCTGTTTTTTACTCTCTTATGAGTTGCAGCGGACCATCATATGTCGTTTGCTTTCCTGTTTCGTCTGTCAATTTTATAACATAATAATATGTTCCAGTTGATTCTTCTACACCCGACATACTTCTTCCTGTCCAGTCAATGTTCGGAGAATCAGTTTGGAATAAGCGCTCACCCCAACGGTTGTATATCTCTATACTATATGCTTTAAACCCGCTTACCGTAACATGGAACACATCATTGTAACCGTCGCCGTTAGGTGTAAACACATTAGGTATCATTATCTTCTGAACCACATATATAGTATCGGCAACTGAATCACGGCAACCGCCGTTACTTGCTATAAGATACACCACGTAATCACCAGGTAAATCATATTGCGTATAAAGTGTGCTATCAGTAGATGTTGTACCATTTCCCAGGTTCCACAAATAAGATGTTGCACCCGTGCTAAGGTTTACAAAGGAAACAAACTGGCCTGTAAGGGCTGTATCGGGAACCGGTGTAAATAAAGCTTTTGGCGAAACGAAATTAAATACAAGCGCAGAGTCCTTTATTATCGTTCCACAACCATCGGTAACCGTGCAGGAATAATAACCTGCACCCGTAGTAACCGTAACAGGGCCCGGGCCGCTACCCAAACCATTACTCCAATTATATATATATGAAGACTTACCGCCTGAAACCAATAAGGTAACCACAGCATTTTTTCCCGCGCAGACAGAATCTCCCAACATACCTACTGTTAACGGAGGGTATAAGTAAACCGCTTGTGTCAGGCTATCGGAGCATGTTCCATTTGAACCAACTACTGTATATATAACTGGCGATGTAGAAGGTAATGCAGTAACTGAAGCGCCGGTTGTAGCGCTAAGGCCTGTTGCAGGGCTCCACGTATAATTAGTTGCACCCCCGGCCGTCATAGTTAATGACTGGCCCGGGCAAAGTGAATCGCTGCCGGAAAGAACAATATTAAGCACAGGGTTAGGATTAACTGTAATGCTAACCATTGCACTGTCCATACAGCCCGCTGCCGATGTGCCATACACAGTATACGTAAGGCTAACTGCAGGTGTTGCTGTTACGGGTGAGCCTGTGGTTGCACTTAAATCTGTAGCAGGGGTCCATGTATACGTGCTTGCACCGCTGGCAGTAAGTACGGTAGCATTGCCTGCGCAAACTGTAGGGTTTGAGGCGCTGGCAGTTATGGTTGGTAATGCATTAACTGTAATAGTAACCTTGGCGCTGTCTACACAACCTGCTGCCGAAGTACCTATAACAGTATAAATTGTTGTGCCTGCCGGGTTGGCTGTTACACTGGCACCTGTAGTAGCACTTAAGCCTGCAGCAGGGCTCCATGTATAGGTTGCCCCACCACCTGCGTTTATAACACTGCTGCCACCTGCACAAATTGCAGGGGTAACTGCTGTAGCAGTTACTGTAATATTTCCAACATTAATGCTGACAGATGCTGTTGAACTGCAACCTCCGGTTGTACCTGTAACCACGTAAGTAGTTGAAGACCCCGGGGTGGCTTCAGGATTGGGGCAATTACTGCAACTGAGGCCCGTTGCCGGGCTCCAGCTATATGTTGTTGCACCACTTGCTGAAAGCGCCACAGAATCGCCGTTACATATAGAAGGTGCTGCCGGTGCAATGCTAACAGTAGGAGTCGGGTTAACTGTTATAGTAATGGTAGTACTGTCTTTACAATTCGCGCCTGAAGAGCCCACAATAGAGTATACGGTGGTAACAGCAGGATTGGCAGTTACTGTATTTCCTGTAGTCGCACTCAGGCCGGTTGCAGGGCTCCACGTATAATTCACCGCACCTGTGGCTGTAATATTTGTAGACGTGCCCGAACATATTGTAGGACTAACCGCGGTTGCAGTTACAACTAATGAACCCACTGTAATAGGCACAGATGCTGTAGCGCTGCAGGCCCCATTCATAGCCGTTACCGTATATGTGGTATTGGTTGCAGGTATAGCTAAAACACTATCTCCTGTTGTTACATTCAATCCGGTTGAAGGAGACCATGAATATGTTGTTCCTCCGCTGGCGACAAGTGTAACCGAATCGCCTGTACATATTCCCGCAGAAGGAGGAGTAACTGTAACGGTTGGTGTTGGTGTTACCGTTACTGTAACACTGTCTTTAGCTATACAGCCACCGCCGTTGGTTCCTACTACTGTATATGTAATAGTACTTCCCGGGCCTGCATTAACTACTGCACCTGTGGTTGTATTTAAACCTGTTGATGGGCTCCATGAATATGTATTCGCACCGCTTGCTGTTAACGTTACACTATCGCCTGAACATACAGATGTTGCTGAAGGTGTAACTGTAACTGTTGGTGAAGGGAATACACTTATAACAACTGAATCGGTGCTGGAACAACCATTCGCATTAGTACCTGTTACAGTATATGTTGTAGTTGAGCCTGGTGTAGCAATAACATAAGAACCTGTAGTAACGCTAAGGCCGGTTGATGGCGACCATGTATAGGTACCACCCACTCCCGCTCCGTTGGCTATCATGCCCATTGTATCGCCGGCACAAATAGATGAAGAAATACCCGTGATTGCCGCTGTTATTACCGGTGGGGTATTAACCGATATTGTAATAGTTGTTGTATCCGTACATCCAGAACCATTTGTTCCCACAACAGTATATGTTGTATTTGACGCAGGTGTAGCGGTTACGCCGGAACCTGTAGTAGCGCTCAGGCCTGTAGCAGGTGTCCATGAATATGTTGTCGCTCCCGATGCTGTTAAACTAACATTACTTCCCTGGCACACAGATGGTGCAGGAGGAGCAACCGTTACGGTAGGTACAGGATTAACTGCAACCGTTACAATAGCTGAATCGGTACATGTTCCGCTTGAACCGACAACGGTGTATGTTGTCGCAGATGTAATTGTCACGATCGGATTAGGACAATTTGTACAGCTTAATCCTGTTGCCGGCGACCAGCTATAAACAGCCGCGCCATTTGCGCTGAGTGCCATACTAGAACCTGTACACAATGCAGGCGCCGGAGGTGTTACTGTTACGCTTAATGATGAAGCCACTGTTACCGTAACTGTTTGGGTTGAAGTACATCCGCCGCCATTATCACCTGTTACAGTATATGTTGTAGTCGCCACAGGATTAGCCGTTACAGTTGCTCCCGTTGTAGCGCTTAATCCCGCAGCAGGGCTCCATGTATATGTTGCTGCTCCGCTGGCTATAAGGTTTACATTTCCGCCAGGGCAAATAGTTGGCGCTGAAGGTGCCACAGTAACTGTTGGTGTAGGCGTTATAGTAATAGTAGTATTTACAGTGTCTTTACATCCGCCTGCGGCTGTACCCACAACTGTATATGTTGTAGTAGAGCCGGGGTTAGCTGTTACACTGGCGCCCGTTGTAGCGCTGAGGCCCGCACCGGGGCTCCATGTATACGTAGCGGCTCCGCTGGCCGTTAATCCCACATTGTTACCCGAACATAATGAAGAACTTGGCGGTGTTACGGTAACTGTAGGTGTAGGGAATACATTAATTGTCATGGTGGCAGTATTGCTGCATCCATTGCTATTTGTACCTGTAACTGTATATGTTGTTGTCCCTGCCGGGCTGGCTATTACATAGCTGCCGGTTGTCATATTAAGGCCTGCGGCAGGGCTCCATGTATAAGTGCCTCCGGCTCCTGCACCGCTTGCTATTATACCTATTGTATCGCCACCGCATATAGCAGGCGAAATTCCTGTTATTATTATTGAAACCGTTGGAAGCGGGTTTACGGTTATAGTCACCGTTTGTGTTCCCACACATCCTGCTGATGTAGTTCCGGTTACCGTGTAGGTTGTAGTACTGGTAGGATTAGCCGTTACCGTTGCTCCTGTAGTTGCACTCAATCCTGTTGCGGGACTCCATGAATATGTTCCGCCTGCTCCTGCACCTCCGGCTGTAAGCGATACAGAACTGCCTGTGCAATAAGTTGTAGGGCCTCCGGGAGTTATAGTTATGGTAGGGAGCGGATTTACAGTAACTGTAACATTTGCTGAATCGGAACAACCTCCGCTTGTTCCTACAACAGTGTATGTTGTAGTAGAAACTATTGTAGCATTCGGGCTGGGGCATGTAGTGCAGCTTAATCCGGTGGCAGGTTTCCAGTTGTATACGGCGGCGCCGTTCGCATTCAATGTTATGCTTGAACCATTACATACTGCTGGTACGGCCGGTGTAACAGTTACATTTAATGTAGCTGCAACAGTTACCGTTACAGTTTGTGTAGATGTACAAGCTCCATTAGTACCTGTTACTGTATAAGTAGTTGTTGTTGCAGGATTAGCAGTTACCGTCGCTCCGGTAGTCGCGCTCAATCCTGTTGAAGGGCTCCATGTATAGGTTGTTCCCCCGCTGGCTGTAAGGCTTACATTTCCACCCGGGCATATAGCAGGAGCCGCAGGGCCTACTGTTACTGTTGGCGTAGGGGTAATACTTATAAGTACTGTTTGTGTGGCGCTACAACCTGACGATGTTGTGCCCGTTACTGTGTAGGTTGTTGTGCTGCCCGGGGTAGCTGTTACTGAAGCAGTATTCGTTGCACTAAGTCCTGTGCCGGGCGACCATGAATATGTTCCGCCCACGCCTGCTCCACTGGCAGTAAGTGTTACAGAACCACCACTACAGAAACTTGTAGGGCCTCCCGGTGTAATTACTACAGCAGGGGTTGGATTTACAGTTATGGTTACAGTTTGTGTTGCGCTGCAACCTGAAGAGGTAGTTCCGGTTACCGTATATGTTGTTGTACTACCAGGGTTGGCTGTTACGGCTGCTGTATTCGTTGCACTCAATCCTGCGGCGGGCGACCATGAATATGTTCCGCCCACGCCTGCACCGCTGGCCGTAAGCGATACAGAACTTCCGCTACAGAATGTAGTTGGGCCACCAGGTGTAATAATTATTGTCGGGTTTGGATTAACTGTTATAGTTACTGTTTGCGTATTGCTGCAACCTGCAGATGTTGTTCCTGTTACAGTATAGGTAGTTGTGCTTGCAGGATTAGCTGTTACTGCTGCTGTATTAGTCGCACTCAGGCCTGCCGCAGGGCTCCATGAATATGCTCCGCCTACTCCCGCTCCGCTAGCTGTAAGTGCAACAGAACCTCCGTTACAGAAAGTTGTAGGGCCGCCAGGTGTTATTACGATAGTCGGGTTCGGATTAACTGTTACTGTTACCGTTTGTGTATTGCTGCAGCCATTCGTATTAGTTCCGGTTACTGTATAGGTTGTTGTACTTGCAGGAGTAGCTGTTACAACTGCTGTATTAGTGGCGCTCAATCCTGCCGCCGGGCTCCATGAATAGGTTCCGCCTACGCCTGCTCCGCTAGCTGTAAGTGTTACGTTACCTCCGTTACAGAACGTTGTAGCGCCACCGGGAGTAATAGTTATTGTAGGATTAGGATTAATTGTTACAGTGACCTGTTGTGTTGCACTGCAACCATTCGTATTCGTTCCGGTAACTGTATATGTTGTAGTGCCTCCGGGGGTGGCCGTTACAGCCGCTGTATTCGTGGCGCTTAAGCCTGTAGCAGGACTCCATGAATAGGTTCCGCCTACTCCTGCTCCGCTGGCTGTAAGTATTACTGACCCACCGCTACAGAATGTTGTGGGCCCGCCGGGTGTTATAGTAATTGTTGGGTTAGGATTTACCGTTACGGTAACTTGTTGTGTTGCCGAACAACCTGATGATGTTGTTCCGGTTACAGTGTATGTTGTTGTACTGCCCGGAGTGGCAGTTACAGCCGCTGTATTAGTAGCGCTCAATCCTCCTGCGGGGCTCCATGAATAGGTTCCGCCTACACCCGCACCGCTGGCTGTGAGCAGTACCGAACTTCCGCTACAGAGTGTGGTTGAACCAGTAGGTGTTATAGTAATAGTAGGATTAGGGTTAACTGTTATCGGAAGAGTAATTGGAGCACTGGTACACCCATTTGTTGTTCCGGTAACTGAATACGTTGTTGAGCTTGCAGGGCTGGCTGTTACCGGTGTACCGGTTGTAGCGCTTAATCCTGCTGCAGGCGACCAGTCATAGGTTGTTGCTCCACTCGCACTTAAACTTGTTGAACCACCCGCGCATATTGATGATGATGTTGCAGAGGCTGTTATAGTAGGAGTTACATTTACCGTTATTGACAACGTTTGCGGCCCGCTTGTACATCCGCCTGTTGTACCGGTTATTGTATACGTAGTTGTCCCTATAGGAGGAGATGCTGTAACGGGCGAGCCTGTTGTGGCACTAAGACCTGTTGCAGGCGTCCATGAATATGTTGTCGCGCCTATGGCATTCAATACATCGGTATTGCCCGAACAAATAGTAGGTGATGTGGCGGACACAGAAATAGTTGGTGTGGCATTTACAGTTACCGCTACAGTTTGTGTTCCGGGGCATCCGGCGGAATTTGTTCCTGTAACAGTATACGTCTGAGAACTTGTAGGATTAGCTGTTACCGAAGCGGTATTCGTAGCGCTCAGGCCCGTTGCAGGGCTCCATGAATATGTTCCTCCCACTCCTGCTCCGCTGGCTGTAAGTGTTACAGAACCACCGCTGCAGAAAGTTGTTGAACCACCCGGTGTTATTACAACACTTGGGGCCGGGCTAACCGTTACCGTAACTGTTGCTGTACCCGGTGTGCAGCCGGCTGCACCTGACCCTGTAACGGTATATGTAGTAGTTGAACCCGGAGCTGCATTTACTGTAGCGCCTGTTGTAGCACTTAATCCGGTTGAAGGTGACCATGAGTATGTAGTAGCTCCACTGGCTGTTATATTTGTATTGCCCCCATTACAAATGGTAGGTGTAGTAGCTGAAGCCGACACACTAATAGCCGCGCACATGCAATTAATAGTAGGAGCAAAAGCCGTAACTGCCGATACGGTTGGAGTAATGGCTGTCATAGTTGCTCCACCCCTTACTTCATAAATTACAGGTACCCTGCAAATAACAGGATTCCCTGTAATGAGGCTACGGGGAGTTACAGTTGCGGTAACCGGAAACTGGTATGTAGCACAACCGGTGCTATTATACAACCTGTTAATTTTAGCTACCAATGACCCATTATTATTCCCACCAGTATAAGGTGTATTTTGCGAAATGAAATACGAACCTGTGCCGGCCTGGTCAACATCGGGGCTATAATTGGGGCCATCCTGGGGGTTCATGCCTTCACCTATTTCACTTAGTAAATTTCCCTTGTCATCTATAACCAGCATAGCCATGTCATACGAGCCCGGGGCACCCGGAAAATTAACACCAATAACACCAACAAGATATTCATTGTAGCCTGTAATAGGGGTTTTGTTTGTTGTCAGGTGTATTCCCCATGGCCATGTCTGGGTTCCGAAACTGTATGAATTGGCCCACACTATATTACCCGTAGCGTTCGACACACGCATTAATTCAGTGTTATCGCTCTGGTACGACTGCATTGTACAGATGATATCGTTTGAACCATCCTCTGTAACAAAAGCCATATTGATTATTTCTTCATAAGCTGTAGCCGTAGCATTTAAATAAAATGTGTGGCACCATTGCGTTGCACCGGAAGAGTTCACCTTAAGAATAAATCCCTCATAGTCGTTGTTGCTGCTGTAGTTGTAAGTATAACCACAGATAAACATATTGTGATTCGCATCCTCCACTACTGATTGGGGATAGTCTTGCCTGGTTGAATCTCCAACCCAGCTTGGGTTCGATATATAGTTAAATGTTCCTGTTGTATGGGCTACAGGAGTTGGCTGTACGGGGCCCGGATAACCACAACCAACACCTCCTGAATATGCAAGGCTGTATTTTTTTACAAACCCATCGCCTCCACTGGCTGTAGCAGTGTCTCCGTTTGCACCTGCCCGTATTAAACAAATATCATTGCCTCTTTCATAGCTCCCTGTGCCAAAAAACATATCGAGATACCCCACGCCGCCTGAACCTATGGGTGCACCACAGTTGTAAGTACCAAGGGTCGAAGCACCAAGACAACATGTTACGGTCTGGTCCATATTACCTACCGCGCCAATATCGCCATTTGCCAGGCCTATACCGTCAGTAAACGTACAAAGGCCATTACAGAACCCGCCCAGCTGGGCCATATCGTTGTAATTATAACCACCGTTCCAGGTTCCTGTTGTATAATTAAATGAACCAATAAAACCATCGCCGCTAACGCCGCACGAACTACCCATAGTTCCGGTAACAATACAATCATTGGCATCCTGTGCACGGCAACGGTATAGCTCAATACTCGGCGCAGTGAGCATCCACATTCTTTCAAAGTTTCCGTTTGTATCGGTCTCCATAACCGTAGCCGCCTGTGTGGTTACAGCAAACATATTACCACCAATAATCATATTGGGGTTATTTATATACATGGTTTGCTGGCTGTACTGCTGCAGGTTGGGAATGTATTCATTAAAGAACCCTGTATTCTGCGACCTGGCAACGAATGCAGACAGTATGAAACAAACCAAAAGAACAGCTTTTACAACACCGGCATGCTTGCCGGAAGTAGTATAACTTTTTTCTAAACTAATTTTCATTGCAGTAACCTTTATTTTAATGGAGTTCTATAAATAGTTAACACAGGGGAGTTAGACTGTGTGTTTTGTAAATACAATAGCCTTAACACAGTTTGCAGGGCGCCAACCGGAATGTCGATTAATGTAAAAAGCTTTATGCCGGGAAGTATTGCTTTTTTCAATTTCTTTAATTTATGTTTCTAAAACTAACTGTTTGTTTTACTACTTAATACCCTGATTGGCTTTATTTTCCGTTACTATTAACTTTTATACTTTTCGCGTAACTATTTCTATTTCTCTTCCGTAGAAACCGTCCTTCAACTTACTGTACAGTTCATATTTTGCTTTCCCAATTTATTCTATCTAAGCCTTTCATAACTAACAGAATTTAATTATAATCCCTTTTCTGTTAAATCACCATGGTCATTTATAGCCGGAAATAACTATTGACAGGGAAACAGGCATTATTCAAAAAAGGAGGATTATCCTTTTTCTGACATTTGCGACTTTGTACTAAATAGCATAAAAAAAGCCGCCCGGGTTCCCGGGCGGCTTTTTCAATTGAATAACGTTTTCTTAATTACCCGATCCTCTTATAAGTTGCAGGTAGCCCTGCAGGTTATAATTTTTATTATCGTAGTCGGTAGCTTTCAGTATATAATAATATGTACCATCTGATTCTTCAACACCCGACTGGCTCTTACCTGTCCAGTCTATGTTAGGAGAATTGGCTTCGAACACCTTTTCTCCCCAGCGGTTGAATATTTCAATGTCATATTCTTTCATGCCGCCCGCCGTAACGTGAAACACATCGTTCTTACCGTCGCCATTAGGTGTAAATACATTAGGCACAGTTATAGCTTCTGTTACATGTATGGTGTCAGAAGAGCTGTCAACACATCCGAACTGGTTCTTAACAACAAGTGTCGCCAGGTAACTTCCCGGAATATCGTATTGATAGTATGGGAATGAATCTACTGAAGTTGTTCCGTTACCGAAAGTCCAGAGCCAGCTAGTAGCACCTGAATGACTGTTAACAAAGGCAACATATTCTCCGCCAAGCACCGGGTTGGGTGAAGCTGTAAATAAAGCGCTGGGTGAAGGATATACAAACACCAGGGCTGAATCTTTTAGTGTTCCGCAGGCATCAGTTACGGTGCAGGCATAATAGGTGGACGATGTGGGAGAAACCACAAACGGCCCTGCTCCTGTGCCCAGGCCATTATCCCATGAATAGGTATAAACGGGTTTGCCACCTGCAACAACAGCACTTACTGTCACTGATTTACCTGAACATATGGAATCATATTTCATAGTTAACGTTAACGGCGCATAAATAAACACAGAATCTTTAACTGTGTCTGTACATGTACCATTTACTCCCACAACAGTATAAACAGTAGGATTGGTTCCCGGTATTACCGTTACACTTGAGGTTGTAGCTCCTGTACTCCACACATAGTTAGCGGCACCATTGGCTGTAAGTGTAGCCGAGGCTCCGTTACATACTGTATCATTTCCGGAAGGTGTTACTGTAATGGTAGGTGAAGGATTAACTGTTACTGATACCATAACTGAATCCGGGCAACCTGCCGCGCTGGTACCTATCACTGTATAGGTAGTGTTAGTAGACGGACTGGCGGTAACAGGGCTACCTGTAGTAGGCGTAGTACCTCCAAGCCAGGTATAGGTGCTTGCACCCGATGCAGTTAACGTATCTGCCATGCCACTGCATATTGCACCGCCGCTCGATGCAGAAGCAGTTACAACTGGAGTAGCGTTAACAGTTAATGTTACAAAAGCAGAATCAACGCATGTGCCGCTTGTGCCCACCACTGTATATGTAGTTGAGCCAACAGGCGGAGAAGCATCAGCAGGATTGTCTGAAACATTGTTCAGGCCGGTTCCAGGTTTCCATGTATAATTAGTCGCACCACTTGCATTTAATTGTGTTGAATCTCCTGTACATATTGACGGGCTTGCAGCGGTAGCTGTAACAGTTATTGTTTTAACAGGTATGGTTACACTTGCGGTTGAAGAGCAACCATTGGCATCGGTAATGGTTACGGTATAACTACCGGGGCCCATATAAGCCGAATCGTACGTACCGCCAGTTGTCCACGAATACGTATAAGGTGGCGTACCTGAACCCGTAACACTTACGATCGAATGTGTTGTATCGCCGGGGCACAATGAACCTGCACCTGAAATGGCAGAAATAGTTGGCGTAGGGTTAACAGTAATTGTTATGCTATCCTTGGCAGAACATCCCGATCCTGAAGTACCGGTTACCGTATAGGTAGTGGTTACTGCAGGCGTTACTACCACGCTTGCACCCGATAATGCACCGGGGTTCCATGTATATGTAGCCGCGCCGGCACCATTAAGTGTTGTGCTTCCACCTGTACATAGAGCTGAAGAAGTTGCTGTGGCGGTAACGGTAAGCGCCCCGACACTAACGGTAACTATAGCCTGCGCAGAGCATCCGGTGTTTGTACCGGTAACAGTGTATGTTGTGGTAGATGCAGGGCCTACTGTCAATGTATCATTAGTTTGTCCCGTATTCCATGAATATGTTCCTCCCACCCCTGCGCCACTTGCTGTCAAAAGCACATCGCCTCCCGGGCAAATACCAGGGCTTGCCGGGGTAACTGAAATTACAGGCGTTGGGTTAACAGTTATCATATACGTAACTGTATCGTTACAACCGCCGTTGCTTCCCACTACAGTGTATGTTGTGTTTGAGCCCGGTGAAACAGTAATGCTTGCACCTGATAATGCACCCGGTTGCCATGTATAACTAGCTGCACCGCTTGCCGTAAGTGTTGCCGAATTACCCGAACATATTGTTGATGTGGGCGGCGCAACCGTTACAACTGGTGTTGGGTTAACTGTAATAGTTGCCGAAGCTGTATTGGTACATCCGTTAGCATCTGTTCCGGTCACAGTATATGAAGTTGTTGATGCAGGTGAAACCGTTATACTAGTTGTAGTTGCACCTGTGTTCCATGAATACGTTACAGCGCCGCCCGCATTAAGTGTGGCGCTTTGTCCAGAACAAATTGATGTTGAAGGCGAAACAGTAACTACAGGTAGTGGGTTTACATTCACCGTAGCGGTAGCGGTATTGATACAACCGTTTCCATCGGTACCGGTAACTGTATATGTTGTATTTCCACCCGGTGAAACTGTTACACTCGAACCCGATAAAGCACCGGGTTGCCACGTATATGTAACTGCTCCGCCTGCAGTTAATGTTGTTGAACTGCCTGTACATATGGTTGATGTTGGCGGTGCTGCTGTAACGGTTGGCAACGGATTTACGGTAACTGTTACAGTGGCCTGGCTGTTACATCCGCCCGGGTCAGTACCTACAACAGTATATGTTTGTGTGCTTGCAGGATTTGCAGTTACACTTGTACCGGTAGTTGCACTCAGCCCGATATTTGGTGCCCATGTATATGTTGATGCACCGCCGGCTGTTAATACAGTTGAACCACCCGAGCAAATTGATGTAGAAGGTGAAACAGTTGTTACAGGAGGGCTTGAAGGAGGTATAACAGCCGTAGCCTGGTAAACCTCGCCGCAACCAACACTCATACTTACAGTGTATGTGCCGGCGCATAGGCCCGTAGCCGTTTGTGTCGTTTGTCCTCCCGGCTGCCAGTTATATGAAATTCCCCCTGGTGTGCTTCCGCATACTAAAAGACTTGCCTGAGCTGAGCCATTGCATAATCCGCAAGTGGCATTTGTTATTATAGTAGTTGAAACCACAGTGCTTATAGGATTTGTAAGTTCTTCCACAAAGCCATCACCACAAACATACAAACTGGCATCATTCAGGCCAAGCTTAATAGCATATACTGTACCTGAAACAGCGGTATTTGAAGTATTTGTTAATGCAGGATTGAATGTACTTATATTAGCCCCATTACCCACATAAATATTATCGCAGCCATCAGCAGCCAACCCGCCATGCGTATAACTTGAGCCCCCTACAGCAACACTACCGCTGAGCGCCAGTGTAGCTTTATTGCGCTTCTGTAAAGTTGCGCCATCATATAAGTACAGCCAGTTAGGGCTGGCTGCCATACCATTCATTCCATTGGCATCTTCTTTACCGGCACCAACATAGGTAACTGAATTATCTTCCTGGAAATTATATCCATCGGCAACAGGTCCTTCATTTACAGGGGTTAGCCCGGGAAGCGGGACACCGAAAACCACATTATCATCGAAACTTGATTGTCCTGAAAACGAAGACTCAACCACAGCCATATACACTTCGCTACCCACAGGGTCCATAGCCATAATGCATACATCGTGTCCTGCACCGGTTACTCCCAGTGGGTTCTGTGGTGTTAAGGTTGCCATTGTAGTGTCGAGCACTGCCACCTGCGAGTTGGTACCTGTATTTGTTCCGCCGCCGCCAATAGCAATCTGGTCCTTACAAGCGTTGAACTCCATCCTCCATATTTCACGGAAGGTATTGGTTCCGCCATAGGTTCCTAATTTAACAGCATTAGTATTGTACTTTTCCGCCCATGCACCAGCAACATTAAAGCCTTCACCCGCATAGCAGGTTCCGGTATTATGGTCTACTGCAAAATCACCCCAAACCGTTTTATCGTAACCACTGTTAGTATTATCGGTAGAGAAAACCGCTGTTGTCCATATGTGGGTGCCTGCCGCATTAAATTTTGCTATTTCATAGGGGTCGTAACTTCCGGCAACATATACGTTGCCTGCATTATCATAATCTATATCGTATCCACTATTGGCATAAGCAAAATCAGCGTTTATACCTGTTGTTGTCCATGGGTCTATAACAAGCGTTTTGCTTTTATCATAATCTCCTTTTATAACAAACGATTCTTCATTACCACTAACTGAATAAACCACCTGTGCATTTCCACCTTCACTATATGAACTTATGGGTTTATGGTCAGTAAAATCATCACTCAACTGGCAGTTTACTTTTACGTTACCCAATTCAGTTACCTTCATGTTGGTTGCACCAAGGTATTTCAGCTTAACCTGCGAAAGGTCGGCGCCGGGGTGAACAATAACAGTATACTTAATACCTACTTTTTTATCATCGCCCGGGAATTCATAAACCACATCAATCCCGGGATATAAGTTTTTATAAGTAAGTTTTTTAAATAAATTAACTTTTATACTTCCTGCTTGCCCAGCCATACCATATGATTCAAAATAACTTTGCTCCTGGCCTGCTTCAATAGTAACATCAGGGTTTGAATTCTCCCATAGTACTCCCATTCTGTGCACAACCGGTGTAAGCTCCTCATCCGGGTCCATGCCCTTTTTCTTTTTATCTTTTTCACCTTCTACCTCTTTTCCCTCGGCATTTACAAAATCTATTTTCCGGTAAAACACGCCATTCGGCATAAAATATGCTTTCACATCACCCTCAAGCGTTGCCTGGAAGAGAACCTTCTGCTTATTTTTATTCTTCAGGCCTTCCAGTTCAGCGTCGAACTGTCCTTTGTTCTCAATAAAAACTTTATGGTCGAAAGGTTGTGCTTTCCACTTAGCTTTCATAGTGCCCTGTTCATTACCACTTCCTTGTTTAGGAAGCGATGAACTAACCCAGCCAGGCTCCTTAGCCTGTGCATTGGAAATAGAAGGAGAAAAGCAAGCTATACTTAAAACCGCGCCAGTAAAAATTCTGATGAAACCCGATTTTGTAGAGTTTCCACCAAGGGTAGTAATACTCATAGTCATTCAGATAGGGATTATTATTTAATTCAAGACATAAAAATAAAGCATTTTTTTTCAAAAAACAAACCATTATCCCCTTTTTGTCAACAAATAATCAACACCGGTAAACGTTTCTTACTGTATTTCTGGCAGATAGGGCACTTTCCCTCTTAACAAAAAACCTCATAAAATGGGCATTTAAACCGATTTTGGTACTAAAAAAGGAATTATACGTAAATACTTTTCGATTTTCACTCTTCTGTATAGCATGTTTGAAATTGTCTCTTCCATACAGCGTATTTTTATTTTCATTACGTCCTTCTCTTTGATATATTTGCGCTCCCTTAAAAAAGGGACTTGAATTTTATGCAAAAAGACAAAACGTCATACGTAGGCCTCTTCCTTATAGCTTTAATATTTTTCGCCTGGATGTTCTGGAACAAGCCAACGGAAAAACAGCTGGCCCGGGAAAAAGCAATACACGATTCAATAACTAATGTTCAGCAAAAAACTGATTCCGTAAAAAATAAAGCGGCTGCGCTTGCTGCCTTACCTAAAGCGCCATTAACCGATTCAGCACGCATAGCCGATTCATCGTTGGCACTTACCAGGGCACGAACTGAATCAGGCATATTTTACCCTGCGCTTAAAGGAACAGACGAAAATTTTATTCTTGAAAATGATTTGCTTAAAGCAACGGTTTCAACCAAAGGCGGCAAAATAAATTCGGTAGAACTGAAAGATTACAAAACCAGCGCAGGGCAGCCGCTCATGCTGTTTTTCCCTGACCATACACACTTCGGGCTGGTATTAAATGCCTATTCAAAATTCTTCAATACCGACTCATTATATTTTTCGCCTGTAGGGCAACCTGTAACCAGGGGCGACTCCACTATGTTAACCATGCAGATTAACACCACCGACCCCGGCAAGTACCTGCAATTTATTTACACTGTAAAGAAAGGCAGTTATATGGTGGGCTGCAAACTGAAAACAGTGGGCATGCAAGGCATTATTCCTTCAAACACCCAACAGATAAGCCTGGAATGGGCAATGCTTACGCCTCAACAGGAAGCCGATATTAAAAACGAGCGCGCTAAGGCAACCGTATATTTCAAGTATCACGGCAGCGATGTTGATTTTATAAACCCTGTAAAGGAAGAAAAGAAAGCATTGGCAACCGACGTAAGCTGGGTGGCGTTTAAAGAACAGTTCTTCGCATCTATTCTTTCTACCAATGGCCAGTTTGGCAGCCCTGAAGTTAGTTCGTTCAATGCAAAAGATAACACTCATGTAAAAGAAATGACAGCTTCGGTTACCGTGCCATACACGCATCAGCCAAGCGAATCGTTTGATATGCAGTTTTATTTCGGGCCCAATAACTATAAACTGCTGAAAAAATATTCCGATGATAACGATATGCAATATGAAAACCTTATTTACCTGGGCTGGGGTATTTTCAGTTGGGTGAATAAATTTATTGTTATTCCTTTATTTAGCTTCCTTAACCAGTTCAACCTTAATTACGGTATAGTTATTCTTATTCTTACCATTGTTATTAAGGCCCTCCTCTTCCCTATTGCTTTCCGAACCTATGTATCATCGGCTAAAATGCGCATACTGAAACCCGAGCTTGACGAAATAAATAAAAAATTCCCGAAAACGGAAGATGCCATGAAGAAGCAGCAATCTATTATGGCGCTGTATAAAAAAGCGGGCGTTAACCCTATGGCGGGTTGCTTGCCCATGCTTTTCCAGATACCTATATTATACGCGCTGTTCAGTTTCTTCCCTGCTTCCATTGAATTGCGCCAGCAGCATTTCCTTTGGGCAACCGACCTTTCCACATACGACTCTGTTTATACATTCCCGAATCACTTCTCCATTCCTTTATATGGAGACCACATAAGCGTTTTCGCACTGCTTATGACATTGTCGCAATACCTTTACCTTACCGCCAACCAGCAACTGATGGGCAACCCAGCCACCACCGACCAGATGGGCAAAATGATGAAGTGGATGATGTACCTTATGCCAATTATATTCCTCAACTTCCTTAACAGGTATTCGGCAGCGCTCAGCTACTACTATTTCCTTGCTAACCTTATTACTTTCGGGCAAACATTCCTGGCACGCAGGTTTATTAACGAAACCGAACTGCACCGCAAAATGCAGGAGAACAAAGCCAAGCCTATTAAGCAATCCAAGTTCCAGGCCCGACTCGACCAGATGATGAAGGAACAACAGGCTGCAAGAAGGAAAAAGTAATATCCCGCTGTTTTACGTCTTGTTTTCGACTGATATTTACGTATCGGATAAATCCATATAATTGCAAAAAAATTACTACTTGTTATGAAAAAGGTATTATTACTTACCACCTTGATAATTTCATGCCATTTATTTGCTAAGCAAAAAAACGATACTATTATTTCTGCCTCCAAAGGCACAATAATATGTAAAATAAAAACCGTTGAAAATGAAAACATCTATTACTATGTAGGCGATGTTTGCAAATTTATTTCGCTTAGCGATGTAAGCTATTATAGCGGCCACGGAAAGGTTAACCATAATTTTGACAGTAAACATACTCCCCAATGGCAATATAAACCCGACAGCAATAAATATACTGAACTTGTGTGCATACCACATTTAAGTATAGCAGGTGTATTGTTAGCCGGAGAAGTAAATCCGGCCCAGCGATTCTTTATTTATGTAAATGCAAATTCAGACTCGGCCACCAATAAAAGCCTTACACCTTTTATTTATCCGATCGACGCGCTTAATTTCTTTGCAAAAAAAGGATTTGACCTGAAATATATCTACTCCGTTTATGAGGGTACAAGTAAAGACCTTGAAATAAGGCACTATATTCTTGAAAAGAATTAGTTTTCTTTGAGTTGTCTGCGCCTGAAGTAGCGGCCAACAAAAATAATTCCAACCAGCAGAACTGCTGCAACAATTATATGTTCAACGGCCCCTGCATCTTTCATGGCTATGCTCCAGTAAGGGCCAAGCAAATAACCAAGCAGAACAAGGCCACTGTTCCATGTAATGGAAGTAATAATGATTGCCGTAAGCATTTTTTTGCGGTCGAGACCAACCATTCCTGCCACTACCGGTACATAGCCACGAATAAAAGGAGTATAACGCGCAATGTAAATACCTACCATTCCGCGTTTGTTCATGCGGTTTTTCATTCGTTCAATATTTTCGCCCTTTAGTGGTATCCAGCGCGGGCTGTGCTCGGTAATCCATTTGCTGAATGAATAAAAAAGGAAATAGATAAGCGACGATCCCAGAATATCGGCCACTATGGAAGAACCTGCCGACTGAAAAAAACCGAAAATGCCTGTATATGAAAGATACCCGCAGAAAATAAGCATCAGTTCATTGGTGGCAGGATTGGGTATGCCTATCTGCTGCAGGAAAACCAGCAGGAATATGGCCATGTAGCCATGTTCGTTTAAAAATTGTGATACTTGCTCCATCCCTCTGATTTTTTTTTGGGGATAGCGAATATATTAAATTATTGTTACGTTGGTGTTAACGGAGGGTTAAATCACTTATCTTCCTCTAATTGCCTGCGTGTAAAATACCTGCCTACAACAATGAACAAAATTGAAACCACTACTAAAACTATAACATTTTCAACCGCGCCTGCATCCTTAATAACCTTGTTCCAGTAAGGGCCGAGCAGCATGCCAACCAGTACAAGCCCTCCGCTCCATGTTACAGCCGATATAATTACCGTGCTTAAGAATTTTTTGCGCTCCATGTGTATCATGCCGGCCACTACCGACACATAGCCCCGCAGAAAGGGAGTGAGCCTGCCTATGTATATGCTCCACAATCCGCGTTTCAATACATGCTTTTTCAATCGCTCTATTGTTTTTCCTGTAAATGGTATCCACTTGGGGCTATGTTCAAGTATCCATTTACTAAAGGAAAAGAAAACAAAATATAAAATGGAAGTACCAATAAAATCGGCTGAAATGGAGATAACAACTACTTTATAGAAATTGAGTACTCCTGTGTAACACAGGTAGCCGCTGAATAATAAAACAAGTTCGTTGGTTATAGGGTTGGGAATCCCGAGCTCCTGCAGAAAGACAAAAGCAAAAATTGCATAATACCCGTACCTGGAAAGGAAATCGGCTAGTTCCGGTAATTTATCCATTAACTAAAGACAGATTTGACGATTTGTTAATTTGATGATTTGATAATTATTTAAGGCATCATGTTTTTCATTATCAAATGGGCACATCATCAAATTATCAAATTGGTTTTTTGGTTTGTCTAAAATAGATATTTTATCTAACCAGTACGTTAACAGCTATATTTCATTGGGCAGCTTCCCTGTAAGGGCCTTTCTGCCCGCTAAGTTGTTTTACATTATCAACTTGCAGCACACTTTTAATTTGCTTTATAATTAGCCTTGAAGATTGGTCGGCCCAGTTACGGAACACCTGCCCGTCTTTAGTATAGGTTGAAAGAAATTGCAGGAACTTATCGATATTGAATGCGCTGTCGTAAATGCCATTTCCGGTTTTAGCCGCGTCGCGCGAATTGCAAAACTGCTCGTAATGATTTTCAACAGGCACCATAAATACGGGCTTGCCCATATACATGGCCTCGCAAACCGACTCAAATCCTGCGGTGCTTACAACACCTTTGGCATTCGCCATCATATCTAAAAACAGCTTGTCGTTCAATGCATGAAAAGTCAGGGTATCGTCGTATTTATACACTTCGCCCATATCTTTTTTATCGGTAAAGCAGTGAAGTACAACGCCCGGGTTTGATTGGTGCCATTTAATAATATCCTCCATGTAACCGCTGTTCAGTATGTATATAAGCAGGTAATTATCCTTACCCACGGGGTGAGATACGGCCTCGTGCCTCAGCAATGGAGGAACCACATATATTGAGTTTTCCACGTTATCGGGGAAAGGATAAAAAGACAGCGCCAGTTTTTTAGTAGCGCGCGCTGCAGTAAACCTTGTGTATTGTTTAAGAATTACTGCGCCTAGCTTATCTTCACTCGGCATTATAAAGCCTTCATGCAAAAACATAAACTGATGCCCGATTGCAACCATAGGCACCGCAGGCTTATGCAGCAAATAATATAACCCGCATAGCGGTTCGTAAAAATTAATAATTATATCGGGCTTATGCTCCTCTATCTTCTCACCAATTACTTTCAGGCTTTTAATAAAGCGCGGTACGTAGCTAAGGTTTTTCAGGAAAGTGGTAAACGACTTTATCTTTTTCCCTTGTTTACCCGATGTCATATTCGGGCTGTCGATTCCGGTTACGGGTACGCCTATTTTCTCAAAATAAAAATCGGGGATTTTTCTGTATTTGCTTTTCCCAATCAGCACTTCGCAAACTTCTATCCCGGCAGCCTCAAGAATCTGTTTCATTGAAATAGACTGTGTCATATGGCCGCGGCCCTCGCCTTGAACAAAAAACAGGCATTTTTTACGGTGTACTATCATGGTGCCCTTTTTTGGTTAGACTACTAAACTTTCAATTGGATTAATTATTGCCTTCTACTATATAGATGACCCGGTGACGTATATGGTTGGGAGGGTGTTTATAATAAGTGAAGCTGAATGACAAATGTCATTCCCCATTATGATGGTTATCAGGGCAAGGGCAAAGCTTGTATTGTAACATTGTAGTAAATATTTAAACGAACAAAACCCATGAAAACTACACTGAAACTCACCCTACTCATAGCCGTTATCTCCCTGGCAAGTTGTGCTAAAAAACAAAGTGCCCGGGAATTGCTGAAAGATGACAACATGCGGGGCGATATTATGACTGCCATTTGTAACGACAGCAATATGACAAACGAAATGATTAACCGCATGAGCACCACAGGTGCATCGCAAAAAATGCTGCCCATGAGTTGCAATATGCTGGGTAAAATTATGAGCAGCGATATAATGCGGAAGGACACTATGTTGCAGAATACGGTAATGAGCGGTATGCTGAACCTTATTGCAAAAGATTCGATACTGTGCGACAAAACTTGCGACCAGATGAACCAGACCCCAAGCATTAAACGAATACTTGAAAAGAAACACTAATTATTAAACCTTAAACACTATGAGCTCTCTGAATTTCAAAAAAACCCTCGTTCCAATCGACTTTTCCGAAACCGCATTGCGGGCTGTTGAACATGCCACCTTACTGGCAAAAAAGAACAACGCGGAAATTACATTCATACACGTGGAAGAACCAAAGAGCATGAACTTCGCGCATACCGCAAGTAATTTTAACATGCCCGTTGACACCGACTTTGTGCACAGGCAGAAAATAGCCGATGCGGAAGAACGTGTTGAAGAAGAAATGACAGAAGCGCTGAAGGGCCTTGAAAACAAAATAAAAAGGCAGAAAATTGCCGTAGCTGACTCAATAATTGAGACAGGCAAAATATCGAAAAAAATTGCCGCAACCGCAAAAAAAATACAGGCCGATATTATTGTTATGGGTACCCACGGAGCAAGCGGGATGCGTGAATTTATGGTGGGCAGCAACACCTATAAGGTAATAAGCGAGTCACATATTCCCGTATTATCTATACGCGAGGAATTTATTGTACCGGGCTTTAAAAACATTCTGCTACCCTTTATTGATGCCCCACACATGCGCGAACATGTTGACTATGCTATAAAGCTGGCAAAAATATATGGCGCTACGCTTAATATACTTGGCATTGATAATGAAAGGAATCCTGACCATTTCAGAAAAGTGCGCCGCGAAGCTGAGCAGATTAAGGGATTTGCCGACAAGGCAAACGTTAAATCGACTATTGATGTATTTCCCTCTTCATATATGAATGAGTTTATTATGGGCTATGGCGAAAAGAAAAAAGTAGATTTGATTGTTATTATGGCTGATATCAATAAAGTGGGGGTTATGCAATATTTAACCGGCCCTGTGGTGCAGCAAATTGTAAATCATTCGCCAATACCTGTACTCAGCATTCCTATGCACTTTAACCCGAAATTATCGCCTTATGCGTAAGTATTAAAACGACTAAAGGCATTATAATAATTATGCAGAAGAAAATGCAATTCAGGCCTTCTACTTAAAGAATATTTTCTTTGAAAGTTCTTCTTTAAAAGTTGTACTTAGGGTAACCTCGGCGGGCAGTTCTTTGCAGATTTCAGTGTTTAATACAACACTATCATGCCCCACTGAATTTATGCAATCTATGGCTACCATGTTACTCCTGTTTACCTGTATCAGTTGAGGTGCCCTTACTTTCAGTTCGTTAAAGGTATAGTCCATAAAAGTAAATCTTATTCCCCCTTTTAAAATCACCTGCTTATTGCGCGGGTCAACTTCATCAACATTTACAAATAATATATCAGCCAACTGTATTTTGACTTTCTTCCTGCACTCCGCCACATTAAAAAGGGCATATTCAACTTGGCTCAGTATAAGTCTCGCCGCCTTTTCCAATGCCTGGTCAAGTCTTTTTTTAAGAAAAGGCTTCGTAACCACATCAATAGGGTTCAGGCCCAGGGCTTCTGCAAGTTTATCTTCACTGGCCGTAAGAAAAATTACAGGTTTTTTACCGATTAATTGCGCTACCGAAATACCGTTCAGGCCCGGCATATTTATATCGAGTATACACAGGTCGAAATCAAGGGTATATAAGGTCTTAATAAACTCGTTTGAGCTTCTGAAGTTGTACTTTATTTCTACTGTAGGCGAATCAATGTAATATTCCTTTAGGTCATCGTGAATATGTAAATCGTCGTCAACTACAGCAATTTTTATCCTGCTATGCATGGAGTTTCATAGAATTTAAATTGTGGTAACCAATACTAATCGCGCAGCTAAATTCATCAAAACATAGTACCCTTTGCAGCGCCATAATAGCAAAAGTAGCTATACACCTAAGGAACACCATGTTGTATTTACTACTATGTAATGAACTGCATTTAGGCATGTTTCTGGGGTTTCGGAGTTTAGTTTTAATTGGTATTATAAAAAACGCAATTACTTGCTATTTTTCGGTTTTAAAATAGTGGCACAAAAAGTTATATATTATGAATAGAGATAGAACAGGATTAATCTTCATCATTTTCAGCACAATTCGGTACAAAAGCCCTTAAACACCCACCTGTATGAGTATTCTGCGCTTATATACGTAGCATTTCTACTTAACACGAAACTATAATTTCTTCTCTTACCATGTATTTAAAAAACTAATATATGTAACGAGTTGGCAATTTCATGTAATGAAATTTATTTGTAAGAAAACCAAATATACCTGTGTGACTACTGACAAATCCTTTAGAAAAGCACTAAGTACGCCTTTGGGTTAATGTAATGACATTAGAACTTTCTAATGTATTAAGATACAACAGGTTGTAATTACGCATAGGTTATATAAGCAATGTGTTACTTCAGAGGGTACTATTTTCTTTCTGCTGAAAAGTACTATGTTATAGTTACTGCCTGTTTATCATTTAAGTTATGCTTCCCTAATAGTATTGATTTTACTTTATCATATTGCCAGTTACAATCACTTCCTATTATTGTATACCTATTAATTTCTTTCAAAAATTGAGCAAACATTCTTTCGTTCTTAAGATTTTCATCTTCGCTGCCTATAACATCCACTCCTTCAATAAGGAATATTAATCCCTGGTTTTCTGCCAGATCAATCCTGTGCTGCAATATTATCAGTGTGGCACTTATAAGATTCAGTCCGGGTTGTTGTTTCATTAACACATTTTGAAAATGCGATAATTGCTGGGAGTCGAAAGAAATTTCCTCCCATTTTGTATTTATGTTGTCTCCATTTATACTTACAATACCGGTAAGTACTCTTTTTCTTTCCATACTGTAGTATTGATTTTTTATCGCTTGAACGTGAAAATACACTGAAAGGTTTTAGTTTCCCGGATAGATTCGGTAAGCCCATCCAAACTATCGTTTAACCTGTTTTATTCGTTGGTAGAAAAATACACTTTTCATACCAATCAAAGCCTCCCTGTAACAGACAGGTTTAAGCATAATGGAAAACCCTTAATTGCAACTTTTTATTGCAGGGTATTTATTTGCTTAATGAAGTTTTCCTTGTATAGCGCCCCAACAGGAATGGAGGTATCATTTATAAAAATAGTAGTGTCTTCTACTTCCTTTATATTCTCTATTTGAACAATATAAGAACGGTGTACACGTACAAACTTAGTTGTTTGCAATTTTGTTTCAAGTGATTTAAGTGTGGCATGTATAATAAACCGCTCGTCTTTAGTATGTACCGTAATATAATCACCCAGTGCTTCTATCCACAAAATATCCTTAACAGGTACTTTATGGAGAACAGAATTTTTCTTAATAAAAAACCAATCACGGCTCATGTTAACCTGGTCTTCAGTAGCTGAGGCTTTTACTTTAGCCAGCGCTTTAAGAAAGCGAGGAAGGGTTATGGGTTTTATAAGATAATCGGCCACATTAAGGTCGAATGCATCAAGTGCATATTCTGTATGCGAAGTAATGAGTATTACCTGGGGCTTGTTGTCAAGTGCCTTAAGCATTTCCATGCCGTTCATTTCAGGCATTTCTATGTCAAGGAAAAGTAAATCAATGTTTTCTTTACGTAAGGTATTTATGGCCTCTACCGGAGTAGAGCAGGTTTTGATTACATTAAGATACTCTACTTGCTTTACCATCTGTGTTATAACAGCTCTTGAAGCGTCGTCGTCGTCTACAATAATACAGTTCATATTATTTGGGTTTTATATTGATTTGTACTACCAATACTACAAAAATGTTACACAAAAAACACATTGTTTATTTCGGCTATTTCACGGCATAGTTCACCGATAATTTTATTGTGTTAGCCGAAACACCCGGAAGCGCCAAATTATATTTGGCGCTTCCGTATCATTTAAATTATGCTTAAATCTTTCGTGGTTTTAACTTTCATTACTGATACAGTTTCTATTTATCCCTTAAAACCATAAACCTTCGGGTTTCTATTCCATCATCGGTAAGTAATTTTAATGAATATAAACCTTCTTCCACATTTGCAATATTCAGGACTTGCTCATGCACTCCGGCATCGCTGTTATTAAATTGCTGCTCGTATACCAGGCGTCCAAACTCATCAATTACAGTCATATTTACGTTTTCATTTCTTACTAAACTATACGATATGGTGAATATTCCGTTACCGGGATTGGGATATATTGACAACGCACTTAAATCAGGCATTAACGTTTTTAAGCCTGTAGGTTCAGATACATGAATTGTTACTGTATCTGTTATATAGCCGCAGGAGGAAGAAGCCGTAACCGTATATATTGTTGTAACCATAGGATGGGCATACGTAGCTAATGAATCGGGATTGGTGACAGATGATGATGGCATCCATGAATATGTGTGTGAAGAAGAAGCCGAGTCATTAATTACGGTATAAAAAAACACGCTGTCACCGGGCTTTAGACTGTAATTACTGGCATATATTGCAATAGCCATTAATGATGAATCAATTTTAGCGGAGGCATAGGTACTGCAGCCGTATGAGTCCTTTACTGTTAATGAATACGTTCCTGTACTCAACCCCGTAATTCTTGCCGATGTTTGTCCATTTGACCAGGAATAGGCATAAGGCGGTACACCGGTTGACACATTAGATGCAGCTATACCACCATCGGCAGTACAGTAAAATGGCGTGGTTGCAATACTGGCAGTTACCGAACAGCCTGTATGAACAGTTACAGTATCGGTGAATGTGCCGCATGGGGTGTTCATGGTAACTGTATACGTTGTAGATACAGTAGGGCTTGCATACGTATAAATAGCTTTCGGTTTTCTGACAGAAGATGACGGAGCCCATGAAACAGTATATGACAATCCGGGTTCATTTGCAGCCGCGCCTAATAAAGTACTATCACCGGGTTCAATTGTTAATAATGTTGCCGATGCCGTTGCAGTAATTGGTTTAGTTGTAATAGCGAATGTATCTGAAACGCTGCATTGGTCGGAATCCTTTACTGTCACCCAATATTTCCCCGGGGTCAATCCGTTCACTTTAGTTGTTGTTTGCCCGGCGCTCCAACTGTAATAGTAAGGGGCTAATCCCTGCCATGCCACTGCTTCTGCGGTGCCGGCATCTGCCGGGCAATAACTTGGCGTGGTAATCAGATTCACCGCTACCATACATTGTATAAACACCGTTACCGTATCAGTAAACGCCCCGCATGATGTTGTACCCGTAACTGTGTAGGTTGTTGTAACACCGGGATGGGCAAAGGTTACCACCGAATCGGGGTTTGTAAGCGAGGCGGCAGGCGACCAGGAAATAGTGAATACGGTATCGCTTGTTAAAAACTGCAAGGTTGTGTTTAAACCCGCTTCTATGGCTGAAGGCGTAGCATACACATTGTTTATGCACCCTGATTCATTTTGCACTTTATGTGCATTCTTTTTCTGTGCCCATACCTGGCAGGCAAGTATTAATGCAGAGAAAACTATAAGTATCTTTTTGAGTTTCATGGCCGGAGTATTTATTGTTACACATTTCAGAGATATTTGTTTGATAATGCTCAGGAACAAATTTAAATACCACCAGTGCCCCTTTTCAGTTACTTTTCGATAAGGTCAGATTTTTATTGTTTAAATTCTAAAATTGATAATTCAAGATAAGTGCGTGTTTATTTTAAAGGGGGGGGTGTTGAAAACAACAACAGGTTTCTCTTTTATACACTAATTACTCGCTATATCTTTACATTATAGTGCATGTACTTTGACAAGCATTTACCACTGAATTATAAAAAAATGATGACCAAAGAAATTAATAAACGGGGTAACACGGGGTAACAGATTTTGAGGGGTTACAACAGCTCAAAATGCTGAATATCAATAATATTACATTTCAAATGGGCTGAAAAGTGTTACCTCGTTTAAAAATAATGAAAATCAATAACTTCTGTAAAACCGCAACTTCACCCCCTATGCAATCTGTCGTAGCACCACAATTTTAAGGTAAGCAATATACTCCCCATACGTTACCCTCAATAACTATATAAAATGCTTAAGTTTGCGCCTTGCCTTAAAGAGGGGTTTTGTATATGAGGATAATGACTACAGTATTTATTATGTTATGCCTTGCCGGTTGTATGGATAACGATAACTATACGCCCAAGCGAAGGGGTTACTTCCGCATTACCCTACCCGATAAGCAATATGTAAAGTATTACGCCGAATGCCCCTTTACCTTTGAATATCCGGGTTATGCCCAGGTTATAAGGGATACTGAACCTTCAGCAGAGCCCTGCTGGCTGAATATTTACTTCCCGCGTTTTAAGGCCAATATCAACTTCACCTATAAAGTAGTCAACAACAACCTCACCCAATATATTGCTGAATCGCAGGAATTTGTAACTCACCACGAGGTAAAAGCATCGGGAATTAATGAGCAGGCCGTGTCAAATCTCAAAGAGCATGTTTTCGGCAATATATACGATATTGAAGGCAATGCCGCGTCGAATATGCAGTTTTACCTTACCGACAGTTCTAAGAATTTTATCCGTGGGGCGCTCTACTTCTACTCTGTCCCTAACAAGGATTCCATTGAGCCGGTGCTGAAATTTGTAAAGGAGGATGTATACCACCTTGTACAAAGCCTGAGGTGGAAAAACGATACAGCTAAATAATCAGGCATGATGAAGTTAAAAACCACACTCATAGGTTTGGCTTGCCTGCTTGCCGTATACACCCGTGGTAACCCGAAAGATAGTGTACGCTGCGGCACATGGCTCACTGCCAACTTTCATTATGGCTTTATTATACCGGCCTATAACAGTAGTATGTTATATCTTTTAAAGGGCCATTGCCCCGGGGCTGAATTCGACTGGCTCCTAAAATCAACTCCCGACCGCCAATGGGTTTGTACCTACCACTATCCTGAAATGGGAGTAGCCTTTTTCTTTTCATCGCTGGGCAACCCCACGGAACTAGGCAATATGTATGGGGTTTACCCTTTTATAAATTTTCACCTTAACCGCAATTGCCGCGAAAGGTTTTATTTGAGGGTGGGCATAGGGCTTGGCTACATACCCATAAACTTTAACCAGCAAACAAACCATAAGGATGAGCTGATAGGGTCTCATCTTAACGCCATGATAAACTTTCGCCTGACGAAGCATTTTTATCTTTCCGATAAAATAAGGCTCGAACTCGGGCTGGGCGCTACCCATTGTTCCGACGGAACATTTAAAACCCCCAACCTTGGCATTAACCTGGCTACGGCCAATACAGGCCTGTCGTACTGCATTAATAATAACAAAATGCTGCCTGCAACATTCGATAATGATACTTCTTTTCATAAAGGTTTCTCGCATGAATTCTTCCTTGCCGGCGGGCTTTCAGAAGTGGAACCTCCGGGTGGCCCGAAATACGGGGCGGGTACACTTATGTATACTTTTTACAGGGTTAAAAATAAAAAAAACCGTTTGGGATTAGGAACGGATGTGTTTTATAATCAAACCAATATTGTTCATATGGACGGATACAATGTAAACATTGCACCTTTGCAGAACATACAGCTGGGACTGAAAGCCGCCTATGAATTAACTGTTGGCAAGGTTGCAATGCCAATTGAATTCGGCGGTTACCTATACTCTAAAAGTACTTATTCCGGCTGGGAATATAACCGTATTGGCCTGCGTTATTATGCTACAAGGCATTTTATAGTAAGCCTTACTTTACTGGCGCATTTCGCTACGGCAGACTATATTGAATGGGGATTTGGTTACAGGTTATAATGAAAAAATATATTAAAATACCCGCTTTGATTTTCCTTATCACTTCCATGTGGTCGTGTACAAAAACTCCGCTGTGTGATTGCTTCGATTCAGCGGGCTCGCCCACTGAGATAACCCGTTCAGTACCCTTCTTTAACCAGGTATATGTAAAGGATAATATAAACGTATTCATTTCCATTGGCCCTACCCAGCAGGTAACCTTGCAGGGCGGTGGAAACCTGTTGCAGAACATAGGCACCGACGTATCGAACAATTGCCTTACCCTGTCGAACAATAACATATGCAACTGGCTTAGGAGTTACAAAAAGAGCGTTTTAAATGTGTATATAACTGTACCGAGCTTTAACTACCTTACCAATGCGGGTGTAGGAACCATTCAAAGCCTGGATACACTTAATGTGGATACCTTCCAGGTAAAAATAAACAATGCCGGCGACATAAACCTGGTAGTGAAATCGAACCAGATACAAGGGCATCTTTTCGGCAGTGGCGATTTGACTTTATCAGGCAGCAGCCAGCAATTTCTGAGCACCTACTATGGCGGCACGGGTTATATGTATTGCAGTAACTTAACTACCGGTTATAGCTATATTTCAAACTCAAGCACAGGCGATTCTTATGTAAATGCCAGTGGATTGCTCATAGCTCTTATATACGGGCGCGGGAATATTTATTATACAGGAAACCCTTCTATTACCCTAACTTCAGTGGGTTCAGGGCAGCTAATACATGAATAACATTGCCGGGTTTATCTTCTTCATCTTAACTTCATATTATTACTTTATTTTTGCTGTCAATAATTAATATATAAAATATTCTACGTCATGAAAAAACTGAGTGTAATACTTGCCTCGCTGGTGCTTTTTACCGGTATTTCTTTTGCAAGCCCTATACAAAAAGCTGAAAAGAAAGAAACCACCAAGAAAGACGACAAAAAAGCCGTTAAGAAAGTTCCTGCCAAGAAGAAAGCTGAAAAGAAAGACGATAAGGCTGCTAAATAAGGAGACCTTTTTACTGCATGAAAACGTAAAAAACCGTTGCCTTGGCAGCGGTTTTTTATTTGCATTAACATTATTTAACTCTGTTTCTTCCCCTCATGTGGGTACATCAAAAGCTATTAAACAGGGCATTTAGCGCCTTACCAGAGCTACTTTTCACAAGCAATTAGATTTTCTTAATACTGCTGAATCATTGGTACTAAGCACTAACTTTGTACTATAAAGTACCTCCATGAATATTTTACTTGTTGAAGACGAACCTAAGGTAGCCGCTTTTATAAAGAAAGGGCTTGAAGAGCAGCAATACAATGTTACCGCAGCCTACGACGGCCATACGGGCCAGAATATAGCATCGGGGCAGGATTTTGATGTTATTATACTCGACCTTATGTTACCGGGAATAAACGGGCTTGAACTATGTAAAACCCTTCGTGATAAAAAGAAAGATACGCCCATACTTATGCTTACTGCCATGAGCACTGTGAATGATAAGGTAAGGGGGCTGGAAAGCGGAGCAGATGACTACCTTACCAAACCATTTCATTTCGAGGAACTGCTGGCCCGCATTAAGGCACTTACACGCAGGAAATCGAGGGCTGTACCCGGGCAAACACTTACTATTGACGACCTTGAGATGGACTGTTATAAACGAACCGTAACCAGGGGCGGGAAAGAAGTTATACTTACTGTAAAAGAGTTTGCACTGCTGGAACTGTTACTGCAGAACAAAAACAGTGTTCTTTCGCGCACCCATATTGCAGAAGAAGTGTGGGGTATAAATTTTGACCGTAACACTAACCTTATTGACGTTTATATAAATTACCTGAGAACTAAAATAGATAAAGACCACCCTAAAAAACTTGTCCATACTGTTATTGGCATGGGCTATGTTATAAAAGACTAACCCTATGAAGGTTAAAGACAGGTTATCGTTACAGTTTACATTCATGTTCGCGGTATTATTAATAGTAGTGCTTAGCGGTATTTATGTATTAGCCGCAGGTAACCGGAGCCAGACCTTTTTTGACAAACTGGAAGACCGCGCCCTTACTGCCGGACAACTCTACCTGGCACAGGATAATATGTCAGAAGAAAGCTTCAGCAAGGTTATAAAGAAATACCCCCAATCGCTGTCGCATGAAGTTATCCGCATTTATAATGATAAGAACGAACCCGTGTTTATAAAGGAAGATTCTGTTCACTGGTCTGAATCTGTAATTAAAAGGGTGGTGCAGGAAAAGAAAGTGCGCTTTACCAATGGCGATAAACAAGTGGCTGGGCTTTATTATATCGATAACTCAGGCAATTTCGTGGTTATAGCCTCTGCTATTGACGATGCAGGGTTCCAGAATTTGAAGCAACTACTATGGATAATGATATTTTTCTTCGTTATATCATTACTTATAACGTTTTTCCTTGGCCGGTTTTTTGCTACAATAGCGTTGCAACCTATAGCGCAGATAATAGGTAAAATGAAAATAATACGTGCCACAAGTCTTGATAAACGGTTGCCTGTAAATACATATCGCAACGATGAAATTAACCAGCTTTCCCTTACCATAAATGAATTATTGGAGCACCTTGAGCAATCGTTCAGTGCACAGCAGTCGTTTATTGCTAATGCCTCACATGAGCTTAGAACACCCCTTACAACTATTATGGGTAATGCTGAAATAACCTTGAGAACAGACAGGGAAAAGGAAGATTATAAAAATACGCTGCGCGAAATCATTAAAGAAGTTGAAGAACTGAACAAGATAATCAACAGCCTTTTTGAGCTAAGCCAGGCCAATATGGATAGTTTTACAGTGGAAACCGTAAGGCTCGATGAACTGCTTTGGGAAGCGGTTGACGAATGCGGGCATAAATTAAAAAACAATCCTATAAAATATTCTGTTCCTGCTTATGGAGAAAAATGCACAATACAGGGTAGCCGCAGGTTATTATTTATTGCATTCAGTAACATTCTCAACAATGCTGTAAAGTTCTCAAACAACTCAGAAGTCACCTGTGCTTTAGAGCTTAATGAAACTTCGGTTTCTGTAATTATAGCGGATAAAGGTATTGGCATAACCACTGCAGACTTGCAGAAAATATTCCAGCCTTTTTACAGGGCGCCCAATTCGCAGGGGTTCCAGGGCTCAGGGATAGGCTTATCACTGGCTGATAAGATAATAAAACTGCATAATGGCACTATTCAAGTTAAATCTGAAATAAATGCAGGTACTGAGTTTAAAATAATATTCAGCAGATAATACTAATAGATTATGCCACATACAGGTTTCAGCAGCTTTTATCGTCTAATTTTAAATAATTTAAAATTCTAATCTCTTTCTAATTCATTCAAAGTGGTTAATTTAAGTCTTGTATGTATTTTTGTACGCCTTAAGAAATTGCGGTAAGAAATGAAGAACAGGATATTGAGTGTAATATGTCTATTATTTATTTTGTCTGCGAAGCCTGGAATGACACAGTCCTTTTCGCAGGATACTGTTACTATATCTGTTCCAGATGCTGAACAACGGTTTGTAAGCAAGAACCTGAGCCTGCTTATGTCTCAATACGATGTGAAAATTGCCGATGCCAGCTACTTGCAGGCAAAGCTATGGTATAACCCAAACCTGTATTACGGTACAACGCTCTATAACCAGGAAAGCAAGAAGTTTCTTGATAACCAGTACCCTGCTTATGGTGAAACCGATAATACCTTCCAGCTACAGCAATTGTTAACCATTGGTGGAAGACATAGTGCTACTGCTAAACTGGCTAAAGTGGGTGTTAAACAGGCCCAATACCAGCTAGCCGACCTTTTACGTAGCCTGAAGTACCAGATGTATAGCGACATGTCGGACCTATACGAAAACCAGCAACTTATTAAAATGTATAAGCTGGAAGAGGCCAAGATAGATCACCTTGTTGATATTACACAGCAACTATACAGCAAAGGAAATGCTGCCGGAGATGATGTGATAAGATTACAGGCCCAATACCAGGATGTGGTGGCACAGGAAGTTACAAGTGAACAATCAGTTTACAATGATGAGCAAGATTTGCGCATTTTACTTGCATACCCCGGCAAAATATACATTGTTCCTAAAATAACTATACCGGAATCGGTAACTATTCCTGCATATACAGCCATGCAGGATAGCGCAATGAGAAACCGCCCTGACCTGATGCTTGCCAATGCGGGTGTAGAATACAACGATAAAAATCTTACCCTGCAGCACGCAACCCAGGTACCTGACCTTACACTGGGCGTAACCAATATAGGAGCAGGTTCAGTTATTCCATCTTACTGGGGCATTTCTGCCAGTATGGATTTACCCCTTTTTAACCGCAACCAGTGGAACGTTGCTGCTGCCAAATATGGAAAATCGCAGGCGGAATTGAACGACAGTCTTAGCTCCTATACTGTTCAGAGCCAGGTTACCACAGCCTTTTGCAAGCTGTTGAGTATTAATGAACAACTTCAGAAAATTAATAAAGACTACGAACAAAACTTGCAGGACATGATGGATAATGCCTTCAAAAACTACGAAAAACGCTACATAAGCCTGCTTGATTACCTGAGCCAGGCGGGTACCTATATTGATGGCATGACAAACCTCATTAACCTTCGTATACAATACTTTAATGCTATTCATAACCTTAACTATACCGTTGGTATTGATATTATAAAATAACTGTATTATGCGCATATCACATTTAATTCTTGTTGTATTTTCCGTTCTATTGTTGGGAAGCTGTAAAAAAGCCGCACCGGCTGGCGAGGAGCAGGAAACTGATTCAAACGTGGTAGAACTTAACTCTATCCAGATGAAACAGATTACTACAGATACAGTTCGTGTACGGGAAGAAAAAACCGACCTGGTGCTTAGTGGCAAAGTAACTTTCGATGGCGACTTTGTTACCGGAGTATATTCTTTTGTTAGCGGTAATGTTGTAAAGGTTAACGTATCACTAGGAGATCATGTAACTAAAGGGCAGGTTCTTGCCACGTTGCGCAGCGGCGAAATAAGCGACTACGAAGGCCAGTTATCAGTGGCCGAAGCACAGGTAAAAACCGCAAAACGTAACCTCGATGTAGCCAATGAATTGTACCAGACAAAAGTATATTCTCAAAGAGATGTAATGCAGGCTCAAAATGACTATAAGGCAGCAACCACCAATCTTTATAAAGTTCAGACCTATCTTAAAACATACGGAGTTAATGATACTAATGAAAACCCGCAATACAATCTTATTTCTCCTATCGATGGATATGTAGTTTCGAAAAACATTAATGAAGGCATGAACGTTCGTCCCGATAATACTTCCAGCGTTTTTACCATATCATCATTAAAAACAGTATGGGTGCAGGCCAATGTATATGAAACCGACATTGCACAGGTAAGCCAGGGCGATTCAGCTGATATAACTACTGTAGCTTATCCTGACAAAAAATTCAAAGGTGTAATTTCCAAAATATCCAATGTGCTGGATTCTTCCGCCAGCACTATGCAGGCGCGAATTGTGTTAGATAATACCGAAGGGCAGTTGAAGGCAGGCATGTTCTCATCTGTAATTGTACACCTCGATAAACATAAGCAAGCCGCTGCGGTACCTAAAGAATCACTGGTATTTTACGATAATGACTACTATGTAATGGTAGCTAAAGGAAAGGACAAATTCGAAAAAAGGAAGATTACTATTGAAGGCACAAATAACGAAGTTGCATATGTAACACAGGGGTTAAAACCCGGTGAAGTAGTGGTTTGCAAGAACAGTCTTTATGTGTATGGGCAATAAGTAAGTAATCTATGAACAAAATAATTAAAAGCATAGTTTCATTTTCGCTGAAGAATAAAGTCTTTATTCTTTTCGCTACGCTTGTAATAGGCATTATGGGCGCTATTGCTTATAGCAAAACTCCCATTGAAGCTTATCCTGATATTACCAATACCCAGATAATTATTATAACCCAATGGCAGGGCCGTGGCGCACAGGAAGTTGAACGCCAGGTTACAATACCTATAGAGCTTGCCATGAATTCGGTGCAGGAGAAAGCTTCTATTCACTCTGTTACCATGTTCGGCCTATCGCAGATAACTATAATTTTTAAAGACGGGGTTGATGATTACCATGCCCGGGCGCAGGTAATGAATTTGCTTGGTAATGTTAACCTGCCTACCGGTATTCAACCTGAAGTGGAGCCTCCATATGGCCCTACCGATGAAATTTTCCGCTTTACTGTTCAAAGCAAGGATAAATCTGTAATGGAATTAAAAACCATTGAAACATGGGTGATTGAACGAAACCTTCATGCCGTAGAAGGTGTGGCAGATGTAAACACCTATGGCGGCCCGACCAAAGACTATGAAATTGATGTTGACCCTAACCTATTGCGCAAATACAATATAACAGCGTTAGATGTATATACGGCTGTTTCAAACAGTAACATTAATGCAGGCGGCGATGTAATTAACCAGGGTGAAGAATCGTTTGTTGTTCGTGGAATTGGACTTATAAATAACGTTGACGAAATAAAGAACATCATAGTTAAAAACATGAATGGCGTTCCCCTCCTGGTAAAGAATGTAGCAGAAGTATCGGTTAATAATATGCCTCGCCTTGGCCGTGTAGGTATGGATACTGCTAATGATGTGGTAGAGGGTGTAGTGGTTATGCGTAAAGGCCAGAACCCTCAAGAAGTGCTAACGCTAGTGCGCGCTAAGATTGATGAGCTAAACACTTCCATACTTCCTTCAGATGTTAAAATAGTTCCTTTCTACGACCGAAACACTCTTATTACCTATTGTACGGATACTGTTTTGCATAATCTTTTAGAAGGTATAATATTTGTAATTGCGTTGGTATTCCTGTTTATGCTCGATTGGAGGGCTACTCTCATAGTGGGCCTTGTAATTCCACTTTCCTTATTATTTGCCTTTATCTGCATGCAGATAAAAGGCATGCCGGTAAATCTGCTTTCACTTGGTGCAGTTGATTTTGGTATAATAATAGATGGGGCCGTCGTTTTAGTGGAAGGATGCTTTGTGGTATTCGACAGATACTATCGCGAACTGGGCGCCGAAAGGTTCAACAAGCGGGCTAAAATGGGCTGGGTAAAAAACACCACTATGGATATGGGTAAGGCCATATTCTTTGCTAAACTTATTATTATTACCGCCCTTATACCTATTTTCTCGTTTGAAGATGTTGAAGGCAAAATCTTTTCCCCTCTTGCATATACCTTAGGATTTGCATTGCTGGGTGCGCTGATATTTACCCTTACACTTGTGCCTGTACTGATACATGTTCTGTTGAAGAAGAATGTTTATGAAAAACACAACCCTGTTGTAATTGGGCTCGAAAGGGGATACATGAAATTATTTCACTTTACATTCAGGCATAAGCGGGCCAGCCTTGCTGTGGCAGTTGGTATTCTCGGCGGAAGCCTTTACATAGCTTCATTTCTGGGATCGGAGTTTCTACCCCACCTCGACGAAGGTGCGCTTTGGGTAAAGGCGCAAACCCCGCTTGGCATTTCGCTCCCTAATTCATCGGCGCTGGCAGATAGCATGCGGAAAGAATTAGGCGCCTTTAAAGAAGTAAAGACTGTTGTTTCTCAAACCGGCAGGCCCGATGACGGAACAGACCCTGAAGCATTCTCGGATATACAATGCGACGTAGTACTTTACCCTAAAGAAGAGTGGAAAAGGAATATAAGTAAAGACTCATTGATTGATGAAATGAATTCAGTGCTTACCAGCAAACATGAGGGAGTAGTATTCAACTTCTCGCAACCCATTCGCGATAATGTTGAGCAGGCGGTATCAGGCATGAATGCTGCACTGGGCTGCCAGATAACCGGCGAAGATTTCACTGTTTTGAACGAAAATGCGGCTCAAGTTCTTGACACGTTAAAAAAAATCAGGGGCATTGAGGACCTTGGGGTGTTAAAAAATCTTGGGCAACCCGAACTTGACATAGACCTTGAACAGAATAAAATGGCACTGTATGGAGTAAGCACTGTTAATGCAAATACCATAGTGCAAATGGCAGTAGGCGGGCAAGCAGCCACACAAGTATTTGAGGGAGAACGCCTGTTTGACCTGAGGATACGTTACATGCCGCAATATCGCCAAACGGTTGAAGAGTTGGGAAATCTTATGGTGCCCACGCTGAATGGCGGCCAAGTACCATTAAAACAGATATCGACCATTACTGAAAAAACGGGTATCTCATCTATTTACCGCGCCAGCAGCCACCGGGTAATAGCCGTTAAATTCTCGGTACGTGACAGAGATATGGGTAGCACTATTGCAGAAGCGCAGGCCAGAACAGCTAAAATAAAGAATAGCCTTCCTAAAGGTTATAAAATGGAATTTATTGGCGAATTCCAAAGCCAGGTAAGGGCAGTGGGTAGGTTGAAACAGGTAGTGCCTCTAAGTTTATTGCTCATTTTTGTAATTTTGTTCGCCAGTTTTGGCAATTTTCGCGATTCTACAATAATATTACTTAACGTGCCATTTGCCTTAATTGGTGGCATATTCGCATTACTGCTTACCAGTACAAACTTCAGCATCTCTGCAGGTATTGGTTTCATAGCCCTGTTTGGTGTCTGTATACAGAACGGGGTAATATTACTGGTAGAGTTCAAGCACAATCTTACTAAGAAACAGAACCTGATAGAGGCTATTATAAATGGTGTAAGAAACAGGGTACGACCTGTTGTAATGACTGCACTTATTGATATGGTAGGTTTGTTTCCTGCTGCAATAAGCACAGGAATAGGCTCTGAGGCTCAAAAACCACTAGCCATTGTAATGATTGGAGGGCTTGTTTCAGCAACCGTACTGGTGCTGCTCATACTACCTATTATTTACTACATGGTATATGCGCCACGGCACCCGCACCATCCTGCTCAACCAAGTGAAGCGTAAACCTCACCGTAAACCTTTTCAGCTATAGTGAAATTGCGGTACTTTTCGGCCAAAGGGCGTATTTGAGCATATATTTCGGCCCTGCTCTTTCCTGATATTATGGAATCGATTTTCTCTATTGCTTTCATATATCCTTTATCATCAAGCGTTTCAACAATGGCGCCGGCATTATGTTTCTCAATAACTTCAGAATCATTGCTGATATTTGGTGTAATTACAACTGGTAGTCCCAACGCCCAATACTCACCATTTTTAATAGGTGTTGCATATCTCTTCGAAGGGATAGGCTTAAACGGGCATATAGCAAAGTCAGCAAGTCCCATATATTCGGGTACATCTTTGTGGGGAACAAAAAGCCTTAAAACAGCTTCTTTACTAAGCCCTGTTTTTTTTACTTTCTGCTTTACATATTCATCATCGATATTACTCAAGATAAGAAACCGGAATTTGCCGCTACCCCAAAAATCTTCGCATTTCTTCATAAATACAAAAACCTCATCTTCCATGTAAAAACCTCCGAACTTACCTGCATATACACAGGTTACTTTATCGGCCAGGTTATACTTTGCCATCAGGTCGGGATTCTGAATCTTTCCGAAGGAAAACTCATTCAAATCAACGCAGGCAGGCTTGGTGCTGAAATCTTTTACTGTTACTCCATATTTATTTAAAATATACTTATCCATTCCTTCGGCGGCCATAATAAACCGATCAGCCATTTTAAACTGCTTTTTCTCCATATACCAAAGCAATTTGAATTTAATGCCCGACGTGCTCCAGGTTTTACTTTCTACCATTGATTCAGCATGCGGTTCAACACTATCGAGTACCAGTACACGCTTTTTATTCATCATCTTAAGTAAAGCACCAATAGCCCCCGCAGGGGTACAAAAAGTATGTACTATGGGTATATTCTTCTTTGTGGATATTCTTACTAAAGCAATAATGTTCAACAACCATTGTAATAAAAGAGGCTTTCTCCTTAACGGAAGTTCAATAAGCGCAATATTACCCCGCTTACTGATTTTTATTTTTTCACTTCTGTCGCTAACGGCAATAAGGTAAAAGTAACCGGGAGTAATATTCCTGATTATACGAATATAGGGAAGAGTGTAGGTCTGTATCAGCGCGTCATTATAACGCCATTGAGTAATGAATAATACCCTTCTCGTCTTATTACTAATCACGCTCAAATGTTTATAATCTTTGGTGAAGATACATAATTATACAGGGTGCTTTAATACTTTTGTCAATGTAAGTTCAAATATATGGCTCCTGAAATTACAGTCGTAATACCTGCCTACAATGCGTCGCTTTATTTAGCGGAGGCCATACAATCTGTGAAACAACAGACATTTGCAGGCTGGGAGCTTCTTATTGTAAACGATGGCTCAACTGACAATACTGAAGAAGTAATAAAAGGCTTTCTCAGTGATTCGCGGATAAAATTAATATCGCAGCAAAATAAGGGAGTATCGGCAGCCCGAAACATAGGAATAAAGGCAGCTTCAGGCAAGTATATTGCTTTCCTGGATGCTGACGACTACCTTCTCCCTGATGATTTGCAGGTTAAATATGATATACTGAATGAAAACAACCTGATTGATTTCGTATACAGCGATGTAATGAATTGTGACAATAAGTTACATGACAAAGCAATACATACGGGTGTTCACCCTGGTGAGCTTTTACGTGAGGCTTTACTATGGCAAAAGGAAGTTATTCCCATTCTACCATCAAATGTTGTGGTTAAAAAGTCAATTTTAACAGGCGATTTGCTTTTTGATGAAAACCTTTCAAATTGCGCAGACAGGTATATGAAAATTATGCTGGCCATGAAGGCAACAGGGGCATACATTCCTCAAATTCTTGTTAAATACAGGGACACCCCTGGGAGCATGAGTAAAAAAGTATGGTTGCTGGAACATGATGAGAAGTACATTATTCAAAAAATTATTGCGAACAATATTGTACCCAAAGGTATGTTCAGGCAAAGGGTAATAGCCAATATTTATTTTACTCTTTCAGGTAGCTGGTATAAGGATGCCCGTAACACATCAAGCGCCATAAAGTACGCCATAAAATCGGTATACACCTATCCCCCTTTTATAGTAAAACTTCTGTGGAAGGCTATAAAACTAGGGGCAGGAAGTAAATAGATTCCCTTTAAGGGGTAGAATTATGTTGGATTCAACGCCCCGGGGCGACTTAGTGTATAATTTTATAATTTAGCAATTATGAATGTCAGTATAATAATACCTACCAAAAACCGCACCCAAATTCTTGAAGAAACCGTTTCTGTTATATTTAATAACCAGGCATATCCCCATGACCAATTTGAGGTAATTATAGTTAATGACGGCACCGGGCAAATTGACTACCTGCAACAAAAATATGCCAATGTTAAAATAGTAAAGAACAGTAAACCCGGAGCCGCTTCTGCAAGGAACACAGGCGTCAATATATCCTCAAATGAACTCCTGTTGTTTATAGATGACGATATGCTTATTGCTCCCGATTGCATACAAAGGCACATTGAACTGCACCAAAAATACGCACGTACTATTGTTTCAGGTTCATGGGAATATGACGATAAAATGCTGGCTATACTTAACTCTTCGCCTTTCGGGAGGTATAAACTTCAGTATGATTATAAATCACTGGAAGCAGAAGAGAAGAATATTCTTGAAAATGGCATTTACACCTGTAGGTTGCTTGCAAGTTTTAACCTGAGTATTTTAAGAAAAGATTTTATTGAACTAGGTGGATTCGACATTACATTTCCTTACGCCGGTTGTGAAGACCAGGAATTAACCATGCGAGCCAAAGAAAAAGGGTTTGAACTATTGCTTGACCAGAATAACAAAAGTATACACAATGAACACGACAGGGCCGATATGGAAAAATGGCTTACCAGGCAATATACAGGAATGCAGGGCTATATATTACTATTCGATTTATTTCCATACCGGAAACAACAGGCGTTATATATTGAAAATGGCATTATAAGGAAAGGCGATAGCTTAAAAGTAATATTAAAAAAATCCATGAAATATCTAATGGCGCTTCCCCCTGGTTTATGGACCATTAAAACTTTTATATACATTTTTGAAAAGTTAAACGTACCAGACAAAATATTATTCAGGCTATATAATGGCCTGTGCGGTTTATATATTTATAAAGGCATCCGTTACGCAGAAATTCACCTTATGAAAAAGTCTGCCTGATTACTTCTGTAGTACTATTTTCTTTGTAATTACTCCTTTTTCAGTAACAAACCGGGCAATATAAACTCCGTCAGGTAATCCCTCAAGGCTAATAGTATTAGTACTATTCAACGATTCAGCACTAATGTTGCTTGAATACACTACCGAACCAATTTCATTTGTTATACTCAGGTCTACAGCATGTAATTGGGGTAGAACTATATAAACAATCCCTTTGCTGGGCACTGGGTACATTTCTATGTCATTATCAGCATTTGAAACATTTTGCAGGCCTGCAATTACATTGGCAATAACACTTGAATCTGTACCACATGGAGTGGAAATATCAACCGTGTATGTGCCTATGGCAAGATTACTGTCATATGTAATAGTATCGGTTGTAGGTGACGTAGTTGTTCCCCAGAAGTATATATAATCCAACGAATCGCCTGGCGGTACTCCACCCGATACTATTACTTTTATCCATCCATCTGTACAACCTCCACATGAGGTTGGATGAGAAACTATTGAATCTATCTTAAGGGGAATACCAGCTAAAACATTACATGCTTCAATAACGCTACAGGTGTCACTATCGGTTACGGTACAAAAGTAAGAACCGATACTTAAGTTACTAATTGACGTAGTAGTTGCAGAATTACTCCAGCTATAAGTATACGGCGGATACCCGCCACTCACATTAATTACAGCTGACCCACCTATAGTTTGACCATAACAAACACCAACGGTTTTTATTACAGGAATTATTTTAGTAGGTTGGGTTATAGTAACAGTATCCTGCCCTGTACAGCCGGTAGAATCTGTAATAGTACAGGTATATGTACCTGCACCCAGGTTAAATGCAAAGCTATTAGTGCCTCCGGAAGGGGACCAGGAAAACGTGTAGGCTCCCTGGGCCGAAATTTCTTTTGCAATTATTGACCCGTTTTTATCTCCATTACAAGGCCCAACATTAGCTGACGAGGTTATAGTATCTCTTGGCCCGCCCTTATTAGGTACTACAATGGCTAATGTATCTCTGCATTTAAAAGTATCTGTAACTATACAGGTATAGGTACCGCCAAAAACATTTGAAATAGATGAAGATGTTTTGCCTCCCGGTGCCCAGGCATATGAATACGGAGCTGTACCGCCATTTGCAACTACTGTAGCTGAACCATTATTAAATCCGCAATTATTAGCAACCTTACTGCCTGTTAAACTTATAGGCGAAGGGCTGGTAATAGTAACCGTTGTCGAATCATTGCAGTGGTTGCTGTCGATCACAACTACAGTATATACGCCTGCAATTAAGGAAGTAACCGAGCTGCTTGTCTTAGCTATGCCTGACCAGAAATAGGTATATGGCGCTGTTCCACCTGAAACTCCAACAATAGCACTACCACTACTATCGCCAAAGCATGGCACGTTAGTAAATTTTACAATGCTATCGACTAATTTTAATGGTTGGCTTATCGCGACTGTTGCAGTCCCCACGCAACCTATACTATCAGTTGTGGTAAATGTATATGTACCGGCCTTAAGGCCTGCAGCAGTTGTTGCTGTTCCACCCGATGGAAACCATGAATAGGTATATGGAGGTTTACCCTTTGCGGCTAAACCTGATGCACTGCCATTGCTGTCGCCATAACAAGTAATATTCTTTAAAGACGTTATTGAATCATGCGGGCCTCCTGTATTCGGTACATATACGGTAGCCATTACCTTGCATGATAAAGAATCTGTTACAATACACGTATAGGAGCCAGCAGATAGGGCAGTATCGTTAGCGTTTTTTACTGAATCGGGCATCCATAAATAACTGTAAGGGCCTACCCCGCCTGAAACACTTACTATGCTAACGGCACCATTGCTTTTGCTGCACGGGGTTGTTGTATATGAAATTATGGGTTTAATTTGTTTTGGTGAAGTTATGGTAACAGTATCAAATGTTACGCAGCCATTAGAATCCTTAACAGTACATGTATAGTTCCCTGCAACAAGGT
>JABDGY010000013.1:0-3056 GCA_013285805.1 Bacteroidota bacterium
CAGGGTAACAACCATTGGTAGTATCAGCCTTAAAATTAACCACAGGCAAAGGATCCACAATCACCTGCATACTGTCTTTTACCGGGGGAGTACCGCAACCATCAGTAACGGTAACTGTATAGTACATAGTAGTAGCGGGAGAAACAGTAGTGGTTTGTGAAGTAGAGCCACCGGGAGCCCATGAATAGTTATAAGTACCATCGCCCCCTGCAGCGGTAGCCGTAACCTTAGCCGTAGCGCCGGGACACATAGCCACCGGCTTACCTACGGTAACCGACAGAGGAGGGTTAACTGTAACCGTAACCGTAACAGGAGTTGATATGCAACCATTGGCATCAGTAACGGTAACCGTATAAGTAGAAGTAACAACAGGATGCACGGCAGCAGTATCGGAAGTGCTGCCGGTGTTCCATAAATAGGTATAGGCAGGAGTACCTCCATTGCCTGTAGAAGTGAGTATAGTAGTCTGTCCGATACATATAGTAGGAGGGGCAGCAATACTTACTGTAACCACCGAAGGCTGAGTAATGGTAGCGATAGCAGTGCTCTGGCAACCGTTGGCATCGGTAACGGTAAAGGTATAGGAACCCGCGATAAGCCCTGTAGCGGTCGAAGAAGTCTGGCCATTGCTCCATAAATAAGTATAAGGCAACACCCCGCCCACAGCGGAACCGATAGCAGAACCATTATTGCCACCATTGCATGATACAGGTGTAGTGGAAGTAATAGAAGCTGTTTCAGCAGTTTGATTAGGCACAATTACGCAAATAGAATCGACACATTTATTAGCATCTTCCACCCCGAAGCAATAAGCGCCCGGAGTAACATTATTGATAGCTGTAGTAGAGTTACCATTGCTCCAGAGATAAGCATAAGGAGGCGTGCCACCTGTAACGGTAACCGAAGCAGAACCATCGGCCTGACCGCAGAAAGCAGTGGTAGAGGTTTTGGTTAAAACAATAGGAGGAGGCTGTGTAACGGTAAGCGGGTTAGAGTCGTGTACACAACCATTGGCATCGGTAACCACCACCGAGTAGTTACCTGCACACAGGCCATTGTCATTAGCTGAAGTATTGGCATTGCTCCATAAATAAGTATACCCGCCTGCGCCACCGGCAGGAATAACGGTAGCCGAACCCGTGCATGTACCATTGCAGGTAGCCGGGAAAGCAGCCGCGGTAATCGTAAGCACCGAAGGCTGTGTAATAGTAGCAATGGTAGAATCTTTACAACCGTTAGCATCGGTAACCACCACCGTATAACTTCCTGCCACAAGTGCAGTAGCCGTAACAGCGTTCTGCCCATTGCTCCATGCATAGGTATAAGGAGAAGTACCATCTTTAACACCATCGGTAGCAGTACCATTGTTGCCACCATTACAAAGAACATTAACGGTAGCTGCAATAGAATCCCTGATAGCGGCAGGTTGGGTTACTGTAGCTATAGCAGTAACAGTGCAACCGTTGGCATCGGTAATACTAAGGGTATAAGAACCTGCAGTAAGTGCAGTGGCTGTAAGATTAGTCTGGCCATTGCTCCACAAATAAGTATAAGGGGCATTGCCACCTGTAACACTGCCAGTGGCAGTTCCCGTGGCCCCGCCATTACAAAGTACAGGAGTAGTGCCTGTTATGCTGGCCGTTAATGCTCCGGGTTGGGTAATAGTAGCAATAGCATTGGCAGAACATCCGTTAGCATCGGTAACAGTAACTGTATAGCTGCCTGCACCTAAATTGGTAGCCGTAGTTGTATTCTGTCCGTTGCTCCAAGTAATAACATAAGGTGCTGTACCTCCTTTGATACCAACAGTTGCTGTTCCGTTGCTTCCGCAAGCAACAGATACATTGGTAAATGATGCAATGGAATCGCGTAACTGAGGAGTACCAGTAACAGCTATTGTGCCCGTTGCTTTACATCCCAACGAATCGGTTGAAGTAACTGTATACGACCCCGGGCCTAAGCCTGTAGCGGTAGTTGAGGTTTGCCCGTCGTTCCATGAAAAAGTATAAGGTGCAATGCCACCTGCTGCAGTAACCGAAGCGGTACCATTATTATTACCACAAGTGGCAATAGTTGATGTTGGAGTTAAAGTTGTATTAGACACACGTATTTCTACACTGTCTTTAACAGTTAATCCGCAGCTATTGGTAATAGAAACGGTATAAATTGTAGTGGTGGCGGGTGTAGCCGTAACATTGGCTGTATTGGTTGCACTTAATCCGGCAGCGGGGGCCCATGAATAAGTTGCCCCGTTACCGCCAGAGGCATTAAGAGGAACGGGAGACCCGTTACATACGGCAGTATCTCTAAGGTTGTTGAGGTATGAGTGGGTTACACATACTTCCTGAGTATTGTCCCCGCCACCTGTACCCGCGGTGAACCCCCAGTAAACATTGGGGTTACCTCCAAATATGCTGTTTATAATATCACCGGTATAAGTCAAACGTAAATTACAATCGAAATAAACACTCATGGTCATGCTGGTAGGGTTCCATGTAACCTCCATATTGTGCCAGTTGCCATCGGGTATATTGGGGTTAGTAGGGTCTAGTTGTACAGGGCCGGCCAGGTTATTGCCTGAACCATCAGTATGGTCTACGTCTCCGTTTTTTTCAATTGCAGTGTGGCAGTAAGCAGGATCCCAGCCGTTCTGGTAAGTATCGAACTCGGCCGCAATAGATGGTGTTATTCCCGCATAACCCAGGCCACCACCGGCGCTACCGGCACTTGTGCTCTGCTGCTGGAACACAAAGCAAATCCCATCAGCTCCCCCGCAGGTATAGCATTTGGTGCCTAAAAACATCTGGAACTGTATATCGAACGATTGGGTAAGGTTTACTTTGTTAGTATACCATATTTGCCCCGACTGATTGTTTTGCTGGGGAGTTAATAAATAAGTAGTAACAGCCGCAGAGCATTCTGAAGAAGTAGTAGAGGCATTACCATTCAGAATAAACTGGGCTTTACTTTCCAAAGAAGAAAGCAAAAGTGAAAATAATATAAAAGGAAGTAGTTTTTTCAATAACCAGAGTTTAAACGGTTCAGATATAGAGTTT
>JABDGY010000013.1:3066-47976 GCA_013285805.1 Bacteroidota bacterium
CTCAGAACTCGTAAAACCACAGCCAGGATGCCGTTTTAAGCAAGTGTAAAGCTTAAATAGGTTTCAAATTTAAGAAAAAAATGTGTGGAGGGAATGTAAAATAAAAAAAGGGAACCCGGATCTTGTAGAAGTCTTTAAAAACCTGCAACTTAATCCCCCTGGTGGGTTCCCAATTCCTTGAAGTATGTTACTACTATGAAGTAGTGTACCTTCCGTCTTTCTGAAAACAAAAATATACCTGAATTAAATACGGTTTAACTAATAATTAAATATTAATCCTATTTCTGAATAAGTACTAACACGGCTACATGTATAAGTAATATTAAGATATTTCGGTAGTTTTTTGTTTTCAGGGGTGACATAATCCTTTTTCTGTTATTGAAGTATTGTTCTAAATAGTAATTTCGCTTATAATAGCATCCCTGAATCTATCAAATATTATATCCTGGTACCCATGAAAATAAAAAGCGCACTCATAGCTACTGCCGTTATTACAACCACAATAATTTCATGTCATAACAAAGAACAGAATAAAGCCACGGAGCAGGACCCCCTTGTAGCCAACATTGACTCTACTGTAAGCCCGGGCCAGGATTTCTTCCTTTTCGCCAATGGAAAGTGGTTTAAAAATCATCCTATTCCTGCCAGCGAAAGGTCGAACGGATTGTGGCAAATGATTGGCGATACTATTAACGCGCAAGTACATAACCTTTGCGAAACATGTGCCAGCCTTACGAATGCCGAGCCCGGAAGTGCGAAGCAGAAAATTGGTGATTTTTATTTTACGGCTATGGATAGTGTTACCCAGAATAAAAATGGCATTGCTGACCTTAAGCCTGAGTTGAGTAATATAGACAACATAAAAGACCTTGCCGGAATTGTAAAGGAAGCGGCATATATACATACTGTTTCGGGCGAGCCATTTTTTGTTTTCGAAGTGGCGCAGGATGATAAGATAAGCAGTAAAAATGTTGTACATATTGAGCAGGGCGGATTAAGCCTTCCCAACAGAGATTTCTATTTTGATATGGATGCACGTGCTGTATCAATAAGAGAAAAATTTGTTAGGCATGCAGAAAACATGTTTAAAATAATGGGCTACGATGATGCCAGGGCGCACAAAGCCGCAAGTAATATGATGAAAATAGAAACTGCACTGGCGCTAACATCAAGGAAAAAAGAAGATACGCGAGACCCGCTGAAGAACTATACAAAAGTTACGTATAAGCAACTTTGTGCGTTAATACCCAATTTTAACTGGCAGGTATTTTTGAGCGGAGTCGGGCTTACCAATGTAGATTCGGCCGTAGTTTGCCAGCCTGAATTTCTGACTGCACTGAACGGATACCTTACAACATTTCCGGTTGATGATTGGAAAGATTACCTGAAGTTTCATTTTATACATGGGTTATCTTCTTATGTTGATGACAATACGTTTATGGAAACTTTCAATTTCTATGGCAAAGTACTTATTGGGGTAAAAGAACCAAAGTTAAGGTGGAAGAGGGCGGTGGAAAAAACTAATTCTGCATTGGGTGAATTGATCGGGCAGGTATATGTTACCGATTATTTGCCTAAAGGAACGAAAGAAAAATTGCTGCAGATTGGTAATGATATTAAGGCCGTATATGCAGAACGTATTAAGAATCTGGACTGGATGAGTGCTGCAACTAAAGAGAAGGCCTTGCACAAATTAAATACTATGATAATGAAAGTGGGATATCCTGATAAATGGAAAGATATGAGTGCGCTTAAGGTCGACAGGCAATCGTATGTAAAGAATGTGATGAACGCTAACAAATGGGAGTTCAATTATATGATAGCAAAGTATGGCAAACCGGTTGACCGCACCGAATGGGATATGGAACCGCAAACATATAATGCATATTACAATCCTTCAAATAATGAGATTGTGGTGCCGGGTTGTAATATTATTATACCGGGATATGAACGCAAGTTTGCCGACGATGCATTGCTATATGCTGTAATTGGCGCTACCTTCGGTCATGAAATGACTCACGGCTTCGATGACCAGGGTAGCCAGTATGATGAAAACGGCAACCTGAATAACTGGTGGACAAGCGAGGACAGTATTAAGTTCCATGATAAAACGAAAATGATAGTGAAGCAGTTTAACGGATATGTTGTGGTAGACAGCCTGCATATAAACGGCGAGATGACGCAGGGTGAAAATATTGCTGACCTTGGTGGAGTTATGTTTGCGTATGAAGCCTTTAAGAAAACAAAACAATACAAGGAAAAACAAATTATTGCAGGATTGAATCCTGACCAGCGTTTCTTTTTAGGTTATGCCTATTCATGGATGATAAACATGAGGCCCGAGGCACTCGCCAACCAGGTACGCAGTAACGAACATTCACCGGCACAGTACAGGGTTATAGGCCCCGTAACCGATATGCCTGAGTTTTTCTCTACGTTTAATATTAAACCCGGAGATAAAATGTGGAGGCCCGATAGCTTAAGGGTGAGAATCTGGTAAGGTAAAACGTTTTTCCGGCGCGTACCTTTTTTGCTGATTCGAAATACTAAAACTGTAAATAAAAAGAGCGGGTTGTTCCCGCTCTTCTCTAAGAATTTTACAAAGCTTACCGATGGCCTCCTCTTTGAGGAAAATCGTGTGCTTCAACAAAACGACCTGGTACTGAATGACCGTCATCGTGTCTCTGACCATCGTCATGCCTTGGGGCATCATCGTGTCTTGGGGCATCGTCATGGTGTTCAGCAGGGTGGTCATCGCGGTGCATATCAGGGTGGTCATCGTGACGGTATTCAGGTACACGCCTGTAATCTTCTACTCTAACAACTGCTACAGGATGGTGCATGTATCCTTCAACTTCAACCCTGTCAGGCCCCTTGAAATAACCGAAACGACGGTCCCGGTCATAGTCCATACGGTTAATAATAGCTGAGTGCTGAATGAATACAAAATTATGTGCACGGGGAACAAAGAATACCCCGAGGTTGATTTCGCATAGATGTTCTTGCGGAACAAAACACCACTGTTCGGGCGCAATGCCGTAATCACCGGCAAAGCCAACACTAATGCTGGCACCAAAAGGGAGCGCAGCCCAACCATAATAACCGTCGCAGTTTCTCCATGCTACCCATGCAGGGCCCCAGTTTAAATCGGGTATCCAGAACCAGCCATAATTTGCATCATAATTCCATCGTCCATAGTGGAACGCAGCCCATCCCCAGGGATAATCAGATGCCCACGTCCAGCCATATTGTTCGTTATAAACCCAGTGGCCTGCAGTAACGTAAGGCTGAAAGCCGGGAGCAACGCTTGGAATAAATACATAGCCGTAATTTGGCATATTTACCCATTGGCCGTAAGGAGCCATCTGGTCATAGAATGTTTGTAAAGTAACCTCAGGAGCTGCATCGGGAGGCGGAACAGGGGCCTGTGCCCTTATATTCATTGGAAGCACTAATGCTGCAAACAGGGTCAGTAAGGCGATTGTTTTTCTTATTGAAGTATTCATGAGGCGAAATTTTAATATGTTATTTTATATGAACGATGGTTATAATTACATCCCGGGTTTAACCTTTACAACACTTATATCGAATACTAACGGGGTATAAGGTTCTATTAACAGGCCTTGCTGCTGTTTGCCAAATGCAAGCGATGAAGGGAATAATGCTTTTACGCTTTCTCCTTCTTTCATATTTGCAAGAGCATCATCGATACCAGGTAATTGAGGCTCTTTTTTATATGAAATAAAATAGGTGGTTCTTCCGGCACCATGGTCCGATTGTTCAACTATAGTTCCGTCAAGTAACATGGCTGTGTATTTTATTTCTACTGAATCTCCTTCTTTTATTCCTTTGCCCTTGCCTTTTTCATCTTTTAAAATATACATACCATCGGCCTCTGGTTTAGCAGTTACATGGTTATCGGCCAGGTATTTTTTTATTATACTGTCTTCCACCGCTTTATGCTTTTCCATCATAGCCTCACGTTCTTGCATTCTTTTTTCCCTTTCCGCTTTAGCTTCTTCTTTCGATTCTATTTTTACAAGTTTTACGTTGCACACCAGCATTGATCCAGGCTGAATAGAAGGAGGAAGATTTGTTGCGTGAAAAGTTTTATGGTAAAGAGAATCGGCGCTAAGCATGAAACTGGCGCTATCGCCAATCGACATCATGGTTATGCCCTGTGCAAGACATCCTTTATACGGTTCTTTCAGGTGAAGTCTTATTGTATTGCCGCTATCTGAAGGATTTTTATGCTGGGTAGAACTGAAAATAACAGAGTCCTTTTGAGTTTTCAGTACGAGCTTTACTTCTGCATAATCGCCCATTTGAGGCTTGGTGCCATTATCGGCATGATTGAAAAAATGGAATTGCACACCGGTAGCTGAATCTGTTTCAAACCCGCCTTTCGATGGATTTTTGCAGGCCACCATAGCTGTTGCAGCCACTGATAATACAAATAGTTTTTTTACGCGGAATTTCATTGAATTAGAATTTAAGGTTTTACGTATCGGGGTCTTTTTCACAGACAAAATTGAAAAAAAAATGCATATAGGAGTGTATCCGGGCAAAATCTCTTTCAGTATGTTGGTTTTCAGTGGGATGAAGTATTTGAAATGGTATTTGAATGATTTATCGTCTAATAGAATGTTGGGTATAAAGTGCTATTTTCCTATCTTTGGTATATGAAAAGAATGTATAAAACGGGGTTAGTAATTGTGGCAATTGTTTGGCTAGGTTGCTTGTTTAGTTCATGCAGCAAAGGGGCCAACCCCGAAGGCAGCACTCCGGTACCGTATGTTAAGGTGAACGTGTCAATAAATATAAATAGTTCGCCTTACACAGGGCTGCAAACAATTGGTGGAGTGGCATATGCTACGGGAGGAAACCGTGGGATTGTTTTATACAGGATTAATGCGACTACAATTACAGCCTTCGACCGAACCTGTACGTACGACCTGCCTGATAACGGTGGAATTGTTCAGGCTGAAAATAATGGTACAGCGGTTTGTATTGATTGTGGTTCAACCTATGGTTTGTCGAATGGTAATGTACTTAGCGGCCCATCAACCTTAGGTTTGCAGTTATATAACACTTCTTTTAATTCTACTACAGGTAATTTGGTTATTACCAATTAATGGATTGTTCTAGTTAGCTATTGTAATAGTAGAGAAGTGAAAAATCTTCTATTGGTTCACCCATTTGCCATTGGCAACTTTCCTTCCATCTTCAGTAAGCGACCAGATATAAGTGCCGGGTAAGAATGAACTGAAATTAACTTTGTATGTGCCAACTCCCGCAATAGGCATTTCCAATACTTTTTTGCCATCGGCAGTAAAAGCAGATAACAGGCATTGCTTTAATGGAAGCGAAGATGTTATAACCACATTAGTTTCATTGTGAAAAGGATTCGGGCAAACTTCAACTTTCACATACGAGTTATCGGAAACAGAAAGAACAGATGCAGGTATTTTACTGTAAGGAGTAGCATTAAAAAAAGTATTCTCTTTACCGGTGCGCAAATCGCTCCACGACACATATAATGCCGAATCGGTAAGGGCGCAGCCCAGGAAATCATCGCCATGTTCAATTAAAACAGGAGGAGAAACAGAATCGCTTATCAGGAAATTGGGGGTAAAACTGCTGCCGCCGTTAACTGAAGTGGCAGCGTATATTTCAAAAGAAGCGCTATCGCCTTTTCCGGTGTTACGCCTGTCGCGCCATGCTGCACCATAAGTGCCGTTGGGTGCAAAACTTCCCCATACCAGGTCATGGCATGTATCGTAGGCGCCTTTAATGTCGTCGTTCACGCGGGTTGGGCCATTCCATGTGGTGCCTACGTCGAAAGTGTTATATGTTACAATATCAGGTTCACCAAAGGCATTAGAAGGCCCTATTAATATTAAGTTGTTTGTATCAGTAGGGTTGGAAGAAAGACAAATTCCATCTTTAAGCAAAGAATCTGAGGTAGGAATAACATCAGCAGCGGTGTAATTAATGGCAGCATGGGTTGTAAATGTTGCCCCGCCATTGTACGACTTAACTAATATAAGCCTTGGATAAGGACTATATAGTGTATAATAAGAGAAGTAAATTCCATATAATGTACCATTTGCAGCCACAGTGGTAAAAGCCGTAGCATCGGTTATAACACCTGCAGGAATGCTGTCGTCAAGTTGCTTTATGGGTGTCCATGTAGAGCCACTATCGGTTGAATATGTAAACCATGGGTGATGAGGTTGAGGCGTAAAATATGCATTCTGGCTGGTAAGGTAAACCCTGCCTGCATAAGGACCATTGGTTCCGTCAGCAGCAATCCACGGGCGGTCAATAGGTAGGTTAGCAACCGCATTCCATGCAATGGCTTTAACAGGAGGCTTCCAGTTAATACCACCGTTTACAGAACGGGTTACCATAATATAGCCCGAATCGCTGGTTTTAAGCCCAGACAGGTCTATGTATGCAAGGTAAACGCAACTGTCTTTGCCAAAGTACATTGTGGGGTCGGCACAAGTAAATTTGGGATATACGTGAGGAAGGAGTTGTAATGGGCTCCATGTTTTTCCACCATCGAAAGAAGTGCGTGTTGCAATAGCATTTTGTAAATTGGTAAGTGAAAAATACATCCATGCAGTTACAAGATGCTTAGGGTTTTTCGGGTTAGCGGCCAGGTAGCATTCGCCGTCCCAGTATTTAGAAGTAGAAAGATTTACATTCTGGGAAAATGAAATGCCGCAGGCAAAACATAGGCATAACGTTAAATAAACGACAATGTTTTTTTTCTTCATGATTTTCCGGGAACTAAATAATCATTACTGAACCTTAACCCCTTTCATGGTTTTTGTTTCAACTTTTGAATTATCAATAGCCGATTTCTTTACCATTAATCTTGCGCCTTCTCCGCCGGGTTGTATATAATAGGTTTCATTTTCATATTTAATGCGGCCTATTTTGCCATTTTCTTCGGCTATCCATTCGCTGGCAAATATGCGGTAAACTTCATTGGGGGTTGTTACACCGGTAACGCCAAAGGTCAGTGTTTTGCCATCGCCCATTTCAAAACTTATTTCCAGCGAATTCTGGTGAATCTTCGAACATACGCCGGGGGTACCTTTTTTGAGCATTATTATATGAACGTACTTTCCGTTTACCAGTTTTATTTCTCCCGATGATACTTTTACATCAGCCGAAGAGACTTCCCTGCGCAATTCCACATCGCGGTCAACATAAAATTGCAGTTTGTTCAATGGAACAGAATCGGCTTCAACCCTTTTTCTTATATCGGTAGTAAAGAAAGACATAGAGGTGCAGGAAGTAGCACCCATTGCAAATACAATTGCAATTATTGCCAGTATATTCAGTTTGCTTTTAGTCATAATATTTGGTTCACTTTTAGTTAGACACATTAAAATCCAAAAGGATTAATGATTCCGAGGATAAAGTTAAATATTTTTCTTCAGCTATGCTGTTAAAGGGATTGGCCCTGTTATCCTGCATTTATTTTCACAACCTGAATCACATATATAAAACCTTATATTTGCCAGTAAGCTTATATCTTAAATCCCATGCGTAAAGTATTTATCAATTTTTCAATTATATGCCTTTTAACAATAGGCATAGTGTCATATTTCTGGCATCCATTTTTATGGAGCCTGGTTATAATGGGGCCTATAATACTTGTTGGCATTATGGATATGTTGCAGCCCGGCCATACCATTAAAAGGAACTTTCCTGTATTGGGAAGAATGCGTTACTGGATGGAAGCCCTTCGTCCGAAGATTTACCAGTATTTTATAGAATCGGATACTGATGGCACACCCTTTAACCGCTTAAACCGCAGTGTTATATACCAGCGCGCTAAAAAAGTAAACGATACCACACCTTTTGGTACTCAACTGAATGTGTATGAAGTGGGATATGAGTGGCTTAATCATTCCATAACGCCGCTCGATTCGCATAAACTAAGCCACGACCCGCGCGTGCTTGTAGGCGGCCCCGATTGTAAACAACCCTACTTAGCCAGTATATACAACATCTCGGCCATGAGTTATGGTTCGCTTAGCCAGAATGCTATTATGGCCCTTAATTCGGGGGCTAAAATGGGTGGATTTGCACATAACACCGGCGAAGGTGGATTAAGTCCCTATCACCTTGCATCAGGAGGAGATATTATATGGCAGATAGGTACAGGTTATTTTGGTTGCCGTAATCAGGACGGAACCTTCAATTTCGATTTGTTCGCAGAGAGAGCAGTGTTGCCTAATGTGAAAATGATAGAGATAAAAATGTCGCAGGGTGCAAAGCCCGGGCATGGAGGCATATTACCTGCTGCAAAAGTAACTGATGAGATTGCAAAAATCCGCCTGGTGGAAAAGGGGAAAGATGTAATATCACCACCTTATCATACTGCTTTCCGTACACCGGTTGAAATGCTTGAATTTATAAAGAAGCTTCGTGAACTTTCGGGTGGCAAGCCCATAGGGTTTAAGCTTTGTGTGGGTATGAAGAGCCAGTTCCTTTCTATATGCAAGGCTATGGTAAAAACGGGTATTATGCCCGATTTTATTACGGTTGATGGTGGAGAAGGCGGAACAGGCGCTGCTCCGCTGGAGTTTTCAAATTCGGTAGGTATGCCATTGAGAGACGGCTTGGCTTTTGTGCATGATGCCTTAAATGGTTTTGCATTGAGAAGGCATATTCGCATAATTGCTTCGGGCAAAGTGGCTACCGGATTTGATATAGTAAAACTTTTGGCCCTTGGAGCCGATATGTGTAACAGCGCACGTGCCATGATGCTGGCATTGGGCTGCATACAGGCATTGGAATGTAATACCAACAAATGCCCTACAGGTGTTGCTACACAGGATAAAAACCTGCAAAAAGGATTAGTGGTAGATGATAAGAAGACAAGGGTTTGTAATTTTCATAATGAAACGGTAAAAAGCGCGGTGGAACTTATGGGCGCGGCAGGAATTTCAGATACCAGTAAAATGCACCGTTCATTTATATATCGCCGTGTTAATGCCGCGGAGATCAAGACATACGCAGAAACCTATCCTTACATTTTAAGAGGTTCCCTTATAGAGCCACCATATCCTGAGCAATACCAGTTCGACCTATCTAATTGCAGCGAAGAGAGCTTTGAGCCTTTGATAAAAAGGTAGAATTTCTTTCTGGCGGTTATTGAATAATAAGCTTTTTTAGTAATGTCTGAGTTTGTTCTCTTTTATGTATTTTGCCCCAAACCCCTAAAGGGGCTTTGAAATAAAACCGAGTCATGTTGAGCCTGTCGAAACATATTCATTTGACACTTAGACAAGCTCAGTGTGACGGGCCCTTTTAGGGGTTTGGGGCTGACAGGTTCAAAGAGGGACTACTGAATAATAAGCTTTTTAACCGTATTGTTTTGTTCGTTGCTTATTTGTAGCAGGTAAGTTCCTTTTGCCAGGTTACTTATATTCATTGGTAAAGAATTCTTTCCTGTATATATATCTGTTTGTCCTCTATAGATTTCTCTACCGGTTATATCTGTCAACCTAACCACTGTATTTTTCGCATTTACAGTTGAATTAACAGACACAGTGAATACTCCATTATTGGGATTAGGGAAAATGTCTACATCAGTTGAATTGTTTTGGTATTCATCAATACCTGCTGTAACATTAATGGAATCGATGTCATGAATGTTACGTGGCTCAATCCAGTTGGCATACTCAAAATGTATGCAACCTGTAATGTTGTACCGTTTACCCGGGGTGTACTTTTGCGGGGTATAAATTATGTTGTCAATGGTGTCCTCGCTGTTAATTGATTTGGTCATAGTAGAATCATAAAACACCCACCATACTGCACTAGCATTATATCGTAAACAAGTAGCGTCTTTAATTTTTACGAGCATACCCTGGTATTTTCTGCGTTGAATAGAATCTAAACCTACAACTGTAGCGGGAGTGCGCGCCTGGTTACCATGGCTTACTATAACGAAATTAGAGATAGAATCCATTTCGGTTTCATTGTAATATTCTATTACCTGGCCGGTAAAAGTAACGCTGTCACCAACTGCAGGCTTATAGGTCTTATCGTATACATTTATTGCGGCCCATTCGGTTGCGTAACTGGTTTGTACGTAGTAACCATAACCGAACGTACCCGTTATAATTCCCCCGGTATTTACATATTGGTTCATGTAGGGAGAATTGGGAATAGCGCCAACAGAATCCACTGTGCTGTATTGTATGTTCCATAAGGTAACATTGGGGTAAGTGTAGAACTGGGCTTTTGCTCCGAAAGCTAAAAGCACTGTAAATATTACAATAGATAATTTTGTTTTCATCTTTTTGTTTTTTTAATAATAATTTATTGAAGCCTTAAAGGGTAGCTTCATTCTTGAAGGTGATAAAAGTAAAATATTTTTCATGCCAGCATGTTAATGGGAGGTTAAATCAGTTAAGAAAGGAAGATTAGGTGTTGAAACAAAAGCTGTTGCTTAATCAAACCAACCTGAATCCAAGAGTAAAGAAAACACCTTCCATTAATGGAAGGTGTTTTTATACGGCTGATTTAGCTTCAAAAATAAAACTCAATTTTATGCTTTAATCTCCAAAACAAAGAGCAAGACTAAAAATCAGCTCATTCGGTGTTGAGAATGTTGTAGTAGTGCTATTATCGGGTTTGTTAGTGAGCCCCTGGTAAGCCAGCCCCAGGTTTATTACGCCTAATTCTACATTAGCGCCTACACGATAGCCTAAACCCGATGGATTCGTTGTTATTGAATTATCGTTATTGAAGTTGGCCGTGTAAATCCAATTATAAACCGGGCCTGCTTCTATACGGATAGGGCCAAGAATTTTTAATCCCAATAGAACCGGAACTTCTACATTTCCATAATCAAACCTGGAAGTATTAAATTGGCCATCATTATAATAATAGGTGGCCGTTCCGCCCTCGTAACCTAACAATAGCATAGGCTTTATAAAAAAAGGACCCATGTTAACCCGTTCAAATAAACCACCTTCAAATCCCATAATATTATTTCCTTTAATGGTGTTTGTAAACGAGTTGCCTATGTTTGATAAATTAACAGATGACGTGGATGCTCCGAATGTTACGCCCGTGGTAAAAGTCTGGGCATTCTCTCCTTTCGGAAGAAAAACCAGTAGTGACACTGCCAGAAGAACTAATGATTTAACCCGAAAGGCCATCCTGGAAATTTTCATTGGTGTTTTCATGATATATAGTTTTATGATTAAGACTATTTCCTTTGCCTGTATTATAGAATCAGATATTCAAAAACAAAGCTACATGCTCAAACAAGCATGTTTTCCTCTTATTCGATTAACCTGAATAATTTGAGTGTAAAGGAGGAATAAGATAAATTAAAAGGGGCCATTATTATGTTTAGCTGTGTATACTTTTGCGTGTACTAAAACAAAAAAGCACTTTGAAGATATTCCTCAAAGTGCTTCGTATTTCTGTGGTCCCGAAGGGAGTCGAACCCCTAACCTTCTGATCCGTAGTCAGATGCTCTATCCAGTTAAGCTACGGAACCAACAATTTATTTTATAGCGCCTTCTTTGCCAATAAGTTTTCGCATGGTGGCTACTTGCCCTACATGGTAGCTTTCATGGAAACCCAAAAAAGCCAGTTTCTCTTTTAATTCTGTATCGTTTATTTTTACTACACCTTCCAGTATTTTCTTCTGGGCATCATCAAACAATTCAAGCAGGGTCTCAAGTTTTTCTGCAGTGCCCATATCCGTCATCATCTTGCTTCCGCGTTCGTAGGTAGCTTTAATTTTATCAGGGGCTAACGGGGGCATACTCATTAAAGCAAGTATCCCGTTCCGGGTAACTACCAAGTGTCCTATAATCCAGTTTATACTGTTAGCATTATCAATTTGCTTAATACTGTCGGCATGGGTTATTCCCTGCAGGTTCATTTTTAGTGCCCTGTCAACCGATGAAAATATTTTTACAAGTTCCGCTGACATGTTATTTTTCAATTGACGCGGTTAATCCCCTTTCACATAAAGCCTCGAAAATGGGCTTTAATTGTTTGGCAGTTCCGCTTTTTACATCGCATTTGCCTTTATAGTGTATAAGCATAGTGCATTGCATGGCTTGCTCATTTGTATGGCCGCATAACTCCTGCAACGTTTCAATAACAAAATTGAACGTGTTTACATCGTCATTATGAAGCACAAGAGTACACTCTGCGCTTTTGCGGGTAAGGTCAACAACTTCCAGGTCGGTTTTTGTAAGGCTCATTTTTTTAAAATCAGGGCGCAAATATAATAATTTACAGGCTTCCTTATTTATTTATAAGCAATTGAGCCTCTTTCAGGGAAATCTTTTTACCATTATGATAAGCCACCACAAAGCAATCGGGGAAGCCATCGGTTGCCAGTTCGTCTTTAAACGCATCGGCTGAAGCATAGTTATCATATTCACCTACCGTATAGCTGGTAATGCCATTATCTTCCTTATGCGGGTGAATGCCCTGGCTTGCAATTTTAATAAGGTTATTAGCCACATCAAGCGGTATCTGGCCTGAATAGGCGCCTACCTGTACCGAGAAGGTTACTTTACCATGTGCTGTATCAGCCGGAGTAACAGTTGGTGGCGCATTATTTATAGGTTGGCCTGTCCCTATGGGAGTTACAGGCGTATTTGTTGGTTGGGTTACCGGTTGGGTAGTTGCAGATGTATTGTTTGCTCCTGCAGGCGTTGCATCCAGCCCCGGATTAGTGGGAGTGCTTGCTTTTCCGCTGCTTAATAATTCGGCTGCCTGCGGTAATCCAATCCGGTCGCCGTTGTAATAGGCTACCACAAATGCGTCTTTTATAGGTGTGCGTGACACAATAGCGTCTTTTGCCGCGCTGGCCTTAGGTACAGTACTGTATATTCCGCAATTGTAACGTATATATCCATTGGGCGCTTTATAAGAGAATAGGGGTTGCAGGTTATATAATTTGTCTGCCGTTACCGGTTTAAGGAAAGCGCCTACCTGCACGGTGAAGAACAAACCTTTAACATCAGTCACCGGTGTTGAAGCTACAGGAGCAGTGGTATTTGTTGAAGGTTGTGTTTCAGGTTGAGTTGTATTGTTAACCGGTGGCTGAGTATTTGTTGCGGGGTTATTGGTAGCAATAGGTTGGGTAGTTGCAGCCTGGTTCAATGGTACGCGTTTGCCATTCAGGAATGCTACAATAAAGGCATCCTTATATCCCAATCCCTGAACTTTAGTAAGAGCATCTTTTGCTTTATCAAGCTCTTTAAAAATACCTGCCGTATAACGCGTAAAGCCCTGGGTAGTAGTTTCACCGGCTATAGGTTCTAACCCTTTAAATGCAGTTTGTTTTATAGGGTTTCTGAATGCGCCAATCTGTACTTTATATACTAACCCTTCAGGTAATGGAGGGTTAATAGGTATGGGGTGAGCATTTGAATATGGCGATGCAGGTAATTCCCTTATTACATCAATTGTTTCTGAAGCCGTGGCTGTATTTGCCGGGTTATTGGTAGTCGCAACAGGATTACTTGGCTGAGTAGTTGGGTTGCTCGGCTGTGTAGTAGTCGGATTATTATTAGGTTGTGTTTCCGGATTATTTGTAGTCGCAACAGGGTTACTTGGCTGAGTAGTCGGGTTGCTCGGCTGTGTAGTAGTTGGATTATTGTTAGGTTGTGTTGCCGGGTTATTCGTCGTTACAGGGTTACTTGGCTGAGTGGTTGGGTTGCTCGGCTGTGTAGTAGTTGGATTATTGTTAGGTTGTGTTTCCGGGTTGTTAGTCGTTACAGGATTGCTTGGTTGAGTGGTCGGGTTGCTAGGTTGGGTAGTAGTCGGATTATTATTGGGTTGTGTTTCCGGGTTATTTGTCGTTACCGGATTGCTTGGTTGAGTGGTAGGGTTACTCGGTTGCGTTGTAGTCGGATTATTGTTAGGCTGTGTTTCCGGGTTATTTGTCGTTACAGGATTACTAGGCTGAGTAGTTGGGTTGTTCGGTTGTGTAGTAGTCGGGTTATTATTGGGTTGTGTCTCCGGGTTATTAGTGGTAGCAACAGGATTAGTTTCAGGTGTAACATTTTTTAGGTCGGGGTTAACCTGCAGAAAAATATTCTGGGCTTTTTGTTGTTTGTCAAGCGCAATTTCCAGGTAGTGTTTCGAATTATCAAGGTACATCTGCTTAAGGTAAGGCACTGTAGTGTTGTCAGCCTTTTGTTTTTCTTTAGCCGATTCATCATAATTGCCTTGTGCGTCCTGCATTAGCAAGTCAGCAGTAATAATCTTATCTGAACTGTTAGTTTGTTCGGCATTCTTCCATGCTTGCAATTGCTGCTGGTTATTCAGGTACTGTGCACCATTGGCATCGTTAGTATAAGTTGTGGCTATCAGCTTTTGTTCTGCTGCAGCGTCATCAAGCGAATCGGCCTTGCGGTTGAGAGCCTTAGCCTGTTCAGGGTCTGTGGTATGATGTGCCAGGTCGCGTGCTTCTTCCGCCTGGTTACTTAATTGATTGGCCTCATTGGTATAGGTGTTGGCAACCTTGTGAGACTGTGCCGCAGGGCCATTGGTATAATTTACAGTAACAGGTACAGGGTTTGTGGGCTCATTATTTACCGGATAGCTGTCGGGTTGTGTCTCCGGATTGCTCGGTTGAGTTGTGGTAGGATTATTGTTAGGTTGAGTTTCCGGGTTATTGGTTGCTACAGGGTTACTGGGCTGAGTTGTAGTTGGGTTATTATTGGGTTGTGTTTCCGGGTTATTAGTCGTTACAGGGTCAGTAGGCTGAGTTGTAGTTGGGTTAGTAGGCTGAGTTGTAGTTGGGTTATTATTAGGTTGCGTTTCCGGATTATTGATCGTTACCGGATTACTAGGTTGAGTAGTCGGGTTGTTCGGCTGAGTTGTAGTTGGGTTATTATTAGGTTGTGTCTCTGGATTATTAGTCGTTATAGGATTACTTGGCTGAGTAGTAGTCGGATTATTATTGGGCTGCGTTTCCGGGTTATTTGTTGTTACCGGGTTACTAGGTTGAGTAGTTGGGTTGTTCGGTTGAGTAGTAGTCGGATTATTATTAGGTTGTGTTACTGGATTGTTATTAATAGCAACAGGATTGCTTGGCTGAGTAGTTGGGTTGCTCGGTTGTGTAGTAGTCGGATTATTGTTAGGTTGCGTTTCGGGGTTATTTGTCGTTACAGGATTACTTGGTTGAGTCGTTGGATTGGTGGGCTGTGTAGTAGTTGGGTTATTATTAGGTTGTGTCTCTGGATTATTAGTCGTTACAGGATTACTTGGCTGAGTAGTAGTCGGATTATTATTGGGCTGCGTTTCCGGGTTATTTGTTGTTACCGGATTACTAGGTTGAGTGGTAGGGTTGCTTGGCTGTGTAGTAGTTGGGTTATTGTTGGGTTGTGTCTCTGGATTATTTGTCGTTACGGGGTTACTAGGTTGAGTGGTAGGGTTGCTTGGCTGAGTGGTAGTTGGATTATTGTTGGGTTGGGTTTCCGGGTTGTTGGTCGTTACGGGATTGTTTGGTTGTGTAGTTGGGTTACTGGGCTGAGTAGTATTCGGATTATTAGTTGCTACGGGGTTACTAGGCTGAGTAGTCGGGTTGCTTGGCTGAGTAGTCGTGGGATTATTGTTGGGCTGTGTTTCCGGGTTATTAGTCGTTACCGGATTACTAGGCTGCGTGGTAGGATTGCTTGGCTGTGTATTAGTCTGGTTATTATTTACAACAACGGGTGGAGTAAAATTCTTTATATCTTTTTTCAAATCTGCTGAATCGGTAGAAGCAAGAGGTGTAGAAGGTGAGTTTTTAGAAATACTGTCAACACTATGAGCCTGTGCCATCAGGTTGTTATATTCATCATGCAGTTGTACAAGTGTTTTCTGGTTTTCCTGTATCTCGTTTTCTTTTTCTTTTTTACTATTGGCCAAATCTCTTGCCTGTTCAAGCATTGCCACTTTTTCATTCGGGTTATCTGTTTTCTGCGCCTGGCTCACATAGTCATCCGATTCCTGCTGCAGGCGGTTAGCTTCTTTCTGCAGGTCAGAGTCATGCTTTACAACTTCAACAGAATCTTGTTTTAAGTCTCTTGCCTGGGTGCGTACAAGGTCTCCTGCTGATGGAGCAGGAGGAGGATTGCTCTCGGTTTGCTTGTCGAGGCTATCGCGCTGGGCCTGCAATTTTTTAATAGCCTTTGCTTTATCCGGCGATTTAAGCGCTGAATCGAGCCTTGCCGAATATTGAGTGGCTTCATCGGCTTCTTTCTGTTTTACCATGGCCTGGCTTTCCATCTGCGATGCAAGCTGGAATGCTTCTATCGCTTTCTTACCCGCATCTTTTGAATTTTCCGATAATGCAGTTGCCTTATCAAGGCTGTCTTGTTTTTCTTCAGGGTTAGTAATGTTATTGGCATGTTCTTTTATTTCCTGGGCTTCCCTGTCCAGCTCTTGGGAATGGTTCAACTCACTGGAAGCGTATTCAATGGCTTTGCCCGCATCGTCTTTAGCATTTTGTGCGGCCTCCTGTTGTTCTTTAGCATCGTTACGGGCAATTTTAACCAGGTCTTTACTGCTTACGCCTTTACCGCCTGTGGTATCAATACGTACCTCATTCGTATCGCCTGTTCCCGTATCAGGAGGGTTGTTCGGTTGGGTTGAAGGGTTATTAGGTTGCGTTTCCGGGTTATTAGTTGCAACAGGATTAGTAGGTTGGGTTGTGGGATTGTTGTTTGGTTGAGTTTCCGGATTATTAGGTTGAGTTGTTGGATTGTTTGGCTGTGTAGTTGGATTATTAGTTGTAGGAGGTGTATAAACTTTTATAGGCTTGGTTGTGTCAACATTCACTTCCATCTGGGCCTTTTGCTGAATAACATTCAAAGCCAACAGGTAGTTAGAGTCGCTAACCGCACCCTGTACAGAATTGGTTATAATAAGTTTGTCAGTTGAGGGTTCATAGGTTATCTGCTGACCAATAGGGGTTAAACTATTTTGAGTAGGTATGGTAATCGATTCCGATTGTGTTTGATGATTGTTGGTTTCTACCGTAAAAACAAAATGTCCGCCATTAACAAGGTTCATAATGTAGCTGCCGCTATCGGCAGTTGAATTGAAAACACCAATTGTTTCACCCGATTGAAAGTCTTTTACAGTAATACGCGAGGCCGTAAGCGTTTTCCCATTGTCGCCATACGTTCTTCCTGTAATCATAATATTTTCAGGCGGGTGGGGCTGTACATTTATTCTATAAACAGCTATACGCCCGTCGGGTGAAGAGCGGGTAGAGGAGAAAAAGGCTGTCTGGCCAAGGGTGTCTGCAATAAATAAAATATCGTCCCCGGGCGTATTAATAGGGAAGTCCATATTCACCGGCTGCGACCATGCCCCGGTGGCATCATTATAAATCGATTTAAAAATGTCATATCCACCCATACTATTGTGCCCCATGGAAGAGAAGTAGAGAGTGTGTGTGGGTTCATCATAAAACGGATAATCTTCATCGTAAGGCGTATTAATTACTCCACCAAGGTTTGACGGTTTTCCCCATCCGCCGGTAGGCAATTTATACGCCACGTAAATGTCTTTGCCATTTTTATCGTCATCGCCATAACTTGAAAAGAAAAGTTTGCTCCTGTCTGGGGAAAGGTAGATGATAGAAGTAAGGTTTTTCTTCTTGTCTGTTTTCGTTTTAAAGTCATCGGGTTCCACTAGTAATGTTCCGCCATTTGAAGTAAGATCATAAGCCTGGTAATAATTGTCCCTGCTCAGTTCTTTCTTTCTTAATACATCAAGGTCGTGCAGATTACTCAGTAACTGCTTGCCATTGTTACACATTTCTATAAGATGGTCTACCGGGTGCTTTTTAAGGTCAGACGAAGAGGCATTTTGCCTGAAATGGTTGTATGCCCGTATAGCATCATCGAAACGATAATTAAGGTGGTAGGCCCTGCCCAGGTAATAATATGCCAGGTTTTCTACAGCAGGAAGTTTTACCGCATTTTCAATATAATCAATTGGCTTTTTCTTATCAGCCTGGGAAAATAACATACAGGCGCCAAACCGGTAATTGTAATTCGGGTCATCCTGGTGAAGGCTTAATAATTGAGAATATTCATTAAACGCATTGGTATAGTCCTCATCCTCAAAATATTGGTTGGCTTGTTTTTTTAGCTGAGCTTCATTAGCCGGGCTTTTTTGCGCGGCAACCTTGTCACTGATTACCAGTGATAAAGCCAGAAATGTAAGTATTACGGTTTGCCGTAGGTTTATCGGGATACTATATTTCATAGCCAGCTGCTTCCGGGGCACAAGTAAACTTTAATGCGGTTAATTTTAGCTAAAACAGCAAAGTTAATGATTTTGATGGGGCAGAGGGCGAGTTTTTTAAGGCTTACTGGGCCTTTTTCCGGAAAATCTTCAGTTCCGATTCCTGCCTTTTTAACAGCCGTATAATGTTTTTACGGTGCATGAATATAACCATTAAAGGCAGCAAGATTGAAAATGCGATGAGCCAGGAATAATGGTTTTTCGATACAGCTAATATCCATAAAGGGAAGCTACTAACCGCTAGCATTGAAGCCAGAGATACGTAATGCGAAACAATAAGTACAATGGCAAAAACTACCATGCATAATAAAGCTATAACCGGTGAAATACCAATAATAATACCCATGGTGGTTGCCACACCTTTACCACCTTTAAAGCCTACATAAATAGGGAATATATGGCCCACAATGGCTGCCAGTGCAAGTGCCACTTCAAGGTGAATTCGTGCTCCTGAACCCTGCGGATAAGTACTTAAGGTTACTAAAGCTACTGCCAGCCAACCCTTGAAAATATCAATGAGAAGCACTACAGCTCCTGCCTTTTTACCTAAAACCCTAAGTGTATTGGTCGCCCCGGCATTACCACTGCCAAATTCGCGTACGTCTTTGGAGTAAAAACGCCTGCCTAACCAAACTGAAGTCGGTATTGAGCCTATTAAATAAGCTGCAATAAATAAGATAACATCCTGCTTTTCAATCATAAACAAGGCTTTCGCTTATACAAAGTTAAGCATTTATTTAAAACCTTGCAAATAATGCCTCAACCCAGGTAGGTTTTAAGGATTTTGCTCCTTGAATTATGACGCAGCCTGCGAATAGCCTTATCCTTTATCTGCCTTACCCTTTCCGGAGAAATATCAAGTCTTCTGGCTATCTCTTCTATAAGCAATGGTTGCTGAATTGGTGCCAGGCCGAAATAAAATTTAAGCACATCAGCCTCACGTGGGGGGATAGTAGACAGCGTCCTGGTTACTTCAGTCTTCAGCGATTCTTTCAGCAATTCATTCTCAGGGCTTACAGCGCTTTCATCGCGCGTAACATCATAAAGGTTACCGTCGTCGTCCTCTCCGCCCAAAGGTGCATCCATTGATACAGTACGCGCATAGTTCTGTATCGACATTTTCACGTCGGCTTCAGTCATCTTGGTTATTTCAGCAACTTCCTCCGAAGTAGGTTCACGCCCAAACTCCTGCTCAAGCCTAGATGTGGCTTGGGTAATTTTGTGCATGGTGTTTATCTTGTTTACAGGTAAACGCACCAATCTTGAATTTTCAGCCAACGCCTGGTGTATGGTTTGCCTTATCCACCATACTGCATATGATATGAATTTGAATCCTTTGGAAGGGTCAAAACGTTTTGCGGCTTTCAAAAGCCCCAGGTTACCTTCATTAATAAGGTCCTGTAAGCTAAGCCCGCGGTTCTGGTATTGTTTTGCAACTGATACAACAAAACGCAGGTTAGCCTTGGTTAATTTTTCGAGGGCATCCATATCGCCTTGCTGAATCTTTTTTGCCAGGTCAACTTCTTCGTCGGGTGTAATCATATCTACCCGGCTTATATCGTGCAGATATTTGTCAAGGCCCGGCGTTTCGCGGTTAGTTACCTTTTGTGATATTTTGAGTTGTCTCATGACTTGGTTATTGTTTTCGTTAATATTAAACGTATATAAAGACGATTTGTTACACGTTTTGCTTCACATAAATCAATAGTTTTGAACATTCTTTAACCCGGTGAAAAAACGAAAACCAACTATTCTTGTGACAAATGATGATGGTATTACATCGCGCGGTATTAAAGCGCTTGTAGAGGTAGCCTCCTCATTCGGAGAGGTTTATGTTGTAGCGCCCGACAAACCACAATCGGGTATGGGTCATGCCATAACGGTGCACTCGGGCATTAATGTTTCACACTATCATTTTGAAGGTGCTAAGGCTGCATTTAGCTGCACGGGAACGCCGGCAGATTGCGTGAAACTGGCTATATACCACCTGCTTAAAGAGAAGCCCGACATTTGTCTTTCTGGAATTAATCATGGCTCGAATGCTTCGCTGAATGTAATTTATTCAGGCACTATGTCAGCTGCGCTTGAAGGTTCACTTGAAGGCATTCCTTCTGCCGGAATTTCGCTTTGCAATAACCATGTTGATAGGGATTTAACTACTGCGATAAAAGCCACTGAAAGCATTGTTGAAATGATGATTCATAACAAACCCGATAACAATCTTTGTCTTAATATAAACGTGCCTGATATATTGTTAAAAGATGTTAAGGGCATAAAATTCTGCCGGCAGTCGAAAGGAAACTGGCACGAATTTTACGAAGTACATAAGGATGAAGAAGGCAATGAGTTTTTATGGCTGACTGGTAAATTTGAGAACCTGGAAAAACGTGAAAAGGATACTGATTTATGGGCGCTTGGTAATGGCTACGTTTCAGTTGTTCCGATTAATGCAGATATGACAGCTTTTACAGAATTAGATAGAATAAAAGACTGGAAGGTAAAGTGGTAAGTTTTATGATTCTTTGTGTGGAGCGAAAAATTTCATTTTAGTGAAGCTATAAACCAGCTGGTTCACATCTTCAGAAAGTTTGAAGAGCAAAACTGCACCGCCATACAATACAACTATGACTGTCGATTTTACTCCAATGTCTACAAATTTATTATGGAAGTTGGGTATTAGGTAAACTATTCCCCAAACGGCTAACGTTATTAAAAGAACCCATAAACAATCAAGTGTATAGGGCTGCATTTTAAAGTTGTATTGGACAAACCAGAGGCGCAACAGGTTATATAATACAAGGCTAATCATTGCTGCTATTGAAGCACCTGTCATGCCATATATAGGTATGAATACCAGATTCATTATTACAGTTAATATAACCAGCAGCAGGGTAAACCACAGGTCGTATTTATATTTTTTTGAAGTGATGGTGATATGCCCGTTCAGTCCTGTGGCAAGGTCGAAGTATTTGCCAAGGGCAAGATATAGAAAAGCATATTTGGCTTGTGAAAACTCGGCAGGCATGAATTTGAAAATGGAATCTATATTAAGCCAAAGCCCAAGGAAAAGAATTCCACCTGTAATCATATTTATTAATGCTGATTTTTTATACAATACTTCCATAGCATTCATATCTCGCTCTTTCCAGTAGCGGGCAATTAGGGGCATAGCTATTTTTTGCAACGAACGGTAAGGGAACACCATTACAGTGGCAACATAAATAATGGTAGTATAAATACCTGCCTGACTAAGGCTGAGCTTAGAAGCTATCATTAAGGAATCAACATTATTTATGATAGATGCGCCTAAAATTGAGAGTATAGTGAAGAAGCTGTATACCATTATCATTTTGAAGAAGCGCCTGAAACGTAGGCTTTTACCGGGTGTTATGAATAATTGTTTTAAGTAAACCACATAGCCAAGTAAGAATATAGTGAGTAGGCAGTTGCATATTATATAAAGGATAACGAATTGGTGAAAGTCAACCAGCTTGAACGCATAAAGACTTACGCAAGCCGTTACCATAAGGCGGTTTACAAATTCGTTGAGCACGGTAGCAACTACAGTTTTGAGTAATGAGCGCAAGTAAGCATCAAGGAAGTTGAAGTATAATGCAGCAAGTGCAAGTGGAATGATGTAATAGTAGTAATCTATTAATAGCGGAGAGTTTTCTCCGAAGTAGTGCATTACAGCGCCACGAAAGGCAATAAAACAGGCAGATGTAATCAGGAAACCAACCATAATAATTATACCCAGCCAGAAAATAACCCCATGATGTTTTTTCTCCTTCTCGTGAAAAAACGGGAAGAAGCGCAGCAAACCACTTATCATACCCAACGCGGAAATCTGTGCATAGACAACAGAAATGTTAGTAGCTATATTTACTAAGCCTAACTGTTCGCTGGTAAGGAAGTTGGTGAAGAGAAGTATTTTATTGACATAACCTAGCGCCGCACCGGCATACGCTGCAATGGTCATTTTTATACTTTCTCTGCGGACAATCCCCATATATTACGGTAACGGATAAGGGTAACAAAAATGATAAAAACTTTGGTCTCTTAACACTATTTAACGAAGTTTATTACTTTTGCGTCGTAATGGTTTCCGATGTGTACGCAAGTGCAATAGGAATGAAAAGGGAACCGGGTGTAAGTCCCGGACAGTTCCCGCTGCTGTGAGCTCTTAAAAAGAGTTTTTGAATTCTACAGCCACTGTTAAGGCGCAACGCCGAGACGGGAAGGCTTCAAAAACGGAGTAAGTCAGAAGACCTGCCAATACAAAAGAAAATTAATAATTCAACGCTTTCGGGTAAAAAGCGAGGAATAGAAGACTATAAATAAGTTCCTCTATTCATTCAACTATCCGTTAAGCGTGTTAAAACAAACAAATGTTTAACACCTTAAAACAAATTTCAATGAAAAAAAGAGCAGCACTCTTATGGTGCATTGGCATTGCTACTCTTGCGCATGCCCAGAATTCACAACCTGACAGCCTAACACACTTGCAGGATTCACTCAGGTCGGTAACGGTTACAGCCACACGCACAAATAAAGATGTTATGGATGTGGGCCGCAGCGTAAGCGTTATTTCAGCAGAACAGATTAAGCAGGCCAATTGCGGTTCGGTAGCTGAGCTTCTTTCGGAACAGGAAGGCATTTTTATAGTGGGTACTGATCAGAACCCTGGCGCTATACAAAGCCTGTTTATGCGTGGAGCCGATAATAATAATACCACTATTATGATTGACGGTGTTCCTGTTACTGATCCGTCTACTGACCATAGTGAAATAGACCTTAATGAATTATCGCTGGCGGATGTAGACAAGATAGAGATTGTAAGAGGTTCACAAGGAACACTTTATGGGTCTTCGTCAATAGGAGGTGTTATAAATATTATTACCAAAAAGAGGTATACACCCGGGTTGCACATAACCGCTTCGGTTATGGGTGGAGAATTTGGCCCCGGAGGAGTAATTGGCGATGGCAACATACTAGCCAATTATACTTTTAAGAATGGGTTTTATGTGACAGGTGGGATACACTATGAAGCCACTAAAGGATTGAACGCGACTGTAGATACTTTAACTCATCCTAAACACTGGCAATTACCCGATAGCGATAACTATAATAAGATTGAAAAGTTCGCCAAGGTGGGTTTCGTAAATGGTAAGTGGGATATATTTGCCGAATACAGGAATATCATTCAGAACTCTGATGCTGATGGATCGGCCTTTGTGAACCTTGATAGCGCTAAGGACCATTTTGTGCGCGACTCTTATCTTGGCGGTATAACTTACAAGGTATCATCAAACTTTAACCTACAGTATACCGGTGGTTATTCACACGATTTCAGGTTGTACACGCAGGGCAGAGATACTATTGACGGCTTTGGCGATGTTTCGAAACAGAATGACTTATACATAGGTTCGCGTTTGTACCAGGATATTAAAGCCGAATACAATTATAAAAACTCTCATTTTATAATTGGTTTCAATTATACAATGGAATCTACGGATGTCATGTCAAATGACTCATCTATAAGTAGTTCATTTGGCAATGCGCTATACCAATCCTCACTCGATAGTGTTAAGCCCAAACAATCGAACACTGCCGTATATGCACAAGCCGATTTAAACGGAGGGCTTTTCTGGTCGAAACTCGATTCCCTTTCTCTGTTACTCGGCGGGCGCTATACCAATAACTCAGTTTATGGAGGTAATTTCAGTTACGATATAAACCCTTATTACCGCGTTAACAGGAATACAATGCTTTACTTGTCATATTCCACAGGTTTTACTACTCCTTCTTTATACCAGTTATATGCCCCTAATAAAGATGGTGACTTTCCATCAACATCGTTTACCCTTGGTAATTCAAAACTGACTGCGGAAACATCGAACTCAATTGAAATTGGAGTAAAACACAAGGTGTCCGACAAACTTTACTTTACCCTGGCATGGTTTAAGACAGTGGTAAATAATTATATCGATTACGTGTACCTGTGGCAGAAAAATGTGCCTACTGATTCACTTGGTTACGGAGATTTTCTTGGCGACAGGTATCTGAATGTCGGGCAGCAAACTACACAAGGTTTTGAACTGAATATTTTTGCGAAACTATCGAAGAAGCTAGATATGTCGGGCAATATAAGCCTGCTATCGAGCAAGCTGGAATACTCAAGCAGTACAGTAGATACTATCCAGACACATGGCGCGCAGGTGCAGATATTTGATGGAGGAGGGTTCCTCAATGGTACAAACCTCAGCAATACCAATGGTCTGTTACGTAGGCCAGGCTCGCTGGGCAATTTTTCAATTACCTATCGCCCGGTAAAGAAACTATCGCTTATGCTCAGGGCAAGGTATGTAGGTTCACGTTACGATGCAGAATATGTTTCAACACTAGGTCCTTACGGAGCCGATGGTTTTGTGAACATAGGCGACTATACCCTTGTCGATGCTTTTGCTTCGTATGATATTACAAAGAACCTCTTCGCTATGCTTAGGGTAGAGAATGTTTTTAACACTACTTACTACGAAATACAGGGTTATACCACTGTCGGCAGGGCAATTTATCTTAATATCAGGTATAGTTTCTAAGCAATTAATTATATTTACACAATCAAACAACGCATATGAAGACAATAATGAAGCCAAGAACAGGAGTATTAGCAATAATGATTTTACTTGCCGGAGTATGGAGACTTGCCCTTTCGGGAATACCGGCTCTTGCCGATTTCACTCCCATAGGCGCTATGGCAATTTTCGGTGGCTGCTATTATTCTGATAAGTGGAAGGCATACCTTGTGCCCCTTTTAACTCTTTGGCTTACCGATATGATATTAAACGCTTTTATGTACCATCACCCTGCTGTATTTTATAGCGGCTTTTACTGGACCTATGGCAGTTTTGCCCTTATGGTACTTGTAGGCTCGTTTATTAAGAAGGTAAATGCCGGAAACTTTATACTGGCATCTATTGTTTCAGCTTTGCTACACTACATTATAACCGATTTCGGAACATGGGTGGGAGATGGTATATACCCGCATACACAGGCTGGCTTTATTGCCTGCTACGTAGCTGCCCTGCCATTCCTGAAAAGCTTGCTCATAGGCAACCTTGTTTTCGGTGGCGCTATGTTCGGGGCTTTTGAATGGGCTCAAAGGAAGTACACCGTATTAGCTGTATAACACAATGGCTTTAAAGGCCTGCTCTTTTCTACCTGCTGCTACAAGCATGATTCAGCAGATGGGGCTTGATGAGTTTTTGTGCGGGGTAACTTTCGAATGCCATAGCGATAAGCCCAAGGTGGTACGCTCATATATTGAGGGCAACAACTACACAAGCCTCGAGATTGAAAAGATTGTTTCGGAATCGAAGCAAATGGGCAAGAGCCTCTATTATATAGATGAGGAACTACTGCAACAGATTGCACCCGATGTTATTTTTACCCAGGATGTATGCGATGTTTGCCAGATTGGCACCAGTTTTGCGGAAAGGGCAATTCATAAATTAAAGAAGCAACCGCTTGTTATACCGCTTACACCACGTAGCCTTAACGATGTGTACGATAACGCCATTACCATAGCCAAAGCATTGGGTAAGGAAGAAGCTGCCTATAAAGTTTTGGCGGTCCTTAAAAAGAGAACTGATTCGATTCTTGATACGCTGAGAAAAAATAATGCTCCCTTGAAGCGTGTAATGGTAATGGAGTGGATAGAGCCTATTTATAATTGCGGGCACTGGATTCCTTATCAAATATCACAGGCTGGTGGGGTAGATATGCTCTCGAACCCGGGCGGGTATTCCATTATAACGCCTTGGGAAAGGGTAAGGCAGTATAACCCTGAGGTGCTTGTTGTTGCTCCATGTGGTTTCGATATTCACCGCGCGGCAAAGGAAATAGATAAGCTGCAGCAATTGGATGGATGGAACGATATCGCGGCTGTAAAAAACTTTGCTGTTTATTTCGCCGATGCCGACTTGTTTACCTGCCCCAGCCTGCATTTAGTTGACGGAATAGAATTGTTGGCTTATATGTTTCACCCTACTATATTTCCCCCACAGGAAAAATTCAGGGATAAGTGTAAACAACTTTATACGGGCAAGAACTGTTCAAAGTGCGGAACGGGTTTTACATGCAGTTCTGCCAATTGCTGGTGTAGCGATATGCCCAATGTTATGCCCATGAACCCTGAAGAGGGTTGCCTTTGCCCTGATTGCCTGAAAAAAGCGATTGAATTGAAAGTCGTTAGTCATAAGGGGTAAGCCCCTGGTTGACTTTAATTTAAAATTCAACATTCAGAATTTAGCATTAGAAGCTTCACTATCTTTGCCTACATGATAGTTGTAACAGGTGCGGCGGGATTTATAGGTAGTTGTTTGGTGCGTAAGCTAAACGATGAGCGTTTTTTCGACGTCGTTGTTGTCGACGATTTTTCAAACAAGACCAAGGCCCATAACCTGGAGGGCAAGAAATTTGTACAACAGGTTCACCGCGACGATTTTGTAAACTGGCTGAAGCAGAACCACCGTTTTGTGCAGTTTGTTTTTCACATCGGCGCCCGTACCGATACTACCGAAATGAGCACCGAGGTGTTCAACAAAATGAACCTTAACTATACTAAGGATGTTTGGAAAACCTGTGTAGAGTTTGGACTGCCATTGGTATATGCGTCATCGGCTGCAACATACGGAAATGGTGAACACGGCTATGATGACGATCATAGTATAGTAGCAAAACTACATCCGCTTAACCCTTATGGTGTTTCAAAGAACGATTTTGATAAGTGGGCGCTGAAAGAAAAGCAGACTCCCTATTTCTGGGCAGGGCTTAAGTTCTTTAACGTATATGGTCCTAATGAATATCACAAGGGGCGCATGGCGTCGGTTATATTTCATGCCTATAATCAGGTAGAGCAGAATGGTGAAGTAAAGCTTTTCCGTTCCCATAACCCTGAATATAAGGACGGCGAACAGATGCGCGATTTTGTATATGTGAAGGATGTAGTAGATATCTGCTACTTCTTATTGCACCACAGGCGCGATTCAGGTATATATAATCTTGGTTCAGGTAAGGCGCGTACCTTCCATGATTTGGTGAACAATATTTTTTATGCACTCGATAAGGAAGTACGCATAAAGTTTATAGATACTCCTATAGATATACGCGATAAGTACCAATACTTCACAGAGGCGAATATGAATAAGATTCGTTCTATTGGCTACGACCAGCCTTTTCATACTCTCGAACAGGGGATTCACGATTATGTGAAGAATTACCTTGTACCGGGTAGGTATTACTAACACATAGACATTTACAAAAACTCTATAATTTACTTGGGAAAAGGGTATTATATATTGTTTTCGTGTTGCCGTATTTCTCCGTCGGTTTGTTCCTCACCCTCTACCGGCTCTATTTTTGGCTTCCTTGAAAGGAGATAAAACGGCAAGCCAATTATTAAGAGAAGAAAGACGAAGATGCACCAACCGGTTGCATTCATCCCTCTCGACTTCGCATCCTTGTATACCCAGTATGATACATAAAGTAATATGCAAAACCCTATAAGCTGTCCTATACTTTGTGCCATGATTTATTTTGTTTGATATTGTAAAAATAAAAAAGCCTCTGACAATATGGTCAAAGGCTTTTCTAAAAAATAAAATGAAATTTATTTAACTACAGTGAACTTGCCTGTCTTGATAAGGTTGCCGTTGTTATTGTAAAGCTGGTAGAAGTAAATACCATTGCTAAGTGCCTGTGTACTTAATGTATTAATGCCATCACGTACTTCGGTGCTGCTTATTTTCTGGCCGGTAATATCGAAAACAGAAAGGGTTGCACTACTGTACATGCCTGTAATGCTGAAATTAACTGTCGTTGATGCAGGGTTAGGATAAACCTGTACGCTGCTTCCGATTACCAATGGCTCATTAATTCCGGTAAGCAAGGTTACGCTGGCATCGTCGACATACAGCATACTGCCGGGTTTCGGCTTGCTGTAAAGCGATGAAGCGCTTATTTCCACTACCATAGTATCAGGTGTTGCAGTACATGCTACAGGAACATTAGCTTGCTGCCATCCTTTTCCTGCCGTAGAGGCATTGGTTTTAAATACGCCGCCACCAACCTGGGTACGTGAAGTGCCGTTCCATTTGTACAATGCTACAAGGCATTCAGCGCTATCAACTCCATTGGGAGCATATTGGTAATAGAAGCTGAGCTGGCTTATTTCTGAATTGAACGGAATACCCGATTTGAATGAAGCGCCAGAAAGAGATACGGCCAGGTTGCCTGTAATTACCATGCCCAATGTATCCTTAAAGCCATACTTTGAAATATAACTGTATGAAGTTGTAGTTAGCACTACACTTTCTATACGGGCTGAATAAGTTCCGCCATGAACAGTATCGGAGCAGCGGGTAACTGATATCGGGCTGCTTCCGACAAAAGAACTGTTAAGAACGTTAAACTCCCACCATCCTGTGGTGCCGCTGCCTTTGTTAGGGTCCATTGCCGATGCAGCCAAGCTGTTGGTTGTCCAGATTTCAAAGCCGGGGTTGTAAAGAGTGTCTTGTGCAGTGGCTACTTTTGCAGTAAACGCAAGTGCTACAGCAGATAAAATAAGTAAATGTTTTTTCATGACAAAGGGTTTAGATGATTATAATGTAGCAAATATATGAAATGCAGGAATGACAATGAATTTTTACAAACCTGTGATGTAATATGTATTTGACTGGCTGCCAAACGTTGCCAAAACTTGCCGTTTTCTGCCGTTTTCGTGCAGGCACTTTTTGTAAATGGCTGATAATAAATATTTTGTGTTTTCCGCTCATATTTCCGGCTGGCAATCTGTTAAATTTTTTAACCGACATTTTTTTTTGCCTCATTTTCAGTGACTTGCTCAAAAACCGACAGGATTATGTCGGTTTTGAAAATAGAGTAACCGACATTTTTTTTAATACATTTAACCGCAAAGAACGCAGAGTAAAATACAGCGCTAAGGGCGCAAAGAATTTCAAAGAACTTGTACAAAGTTCCGTCAGTAAAAAACAATTTAAAATAAGAATGTGGTTTTCTTTTCAACAGCCCCCTAAAACCTACCCTATAAATTAATAAGCTTTTATTCCATATTTTCCCAGGCAGATTTGCTGCCTTGTTTTATTTGCAGAATGGCATATAAAACGCCGATGCCTAATAATCCCAGTGCACTTTGCACTATACTTAAACCAATGCTTAAGTTTATTATAAACGCTATAACGTCAGTTACAATAACACCCCAGAATCCCCATTTTTTCCATTGAAAAAGCATAACTGCGAAAACGATATTTAGAATGCATAATAACCCTAATAAAGTTATCATACCGGTTGATATACCTCCAGGTAAATGCTCAGCAATCCATGATCCGCGAAGAAGGTATAAAAATGCGACCACTGAATTGAGAACTATTATAAGTACTAACCATGCGGTTACACATCCGTGCCTTTGTTTTACAGGATTAGGGTTTTCATTGAGGATGTTGTTTGTGTTTTCCATTTAGGATGTATTTAATGGTGAAATATCGGTCACGTTAACCAAAGATAGAAATTATATTTTAGGGCAGAGCGTAGCCGGTGCACACTTCTTATGGCCCCTCCTTCGGAGGGGTTGGGGAGGCTTTTATTTTATAGCTTTGTCTTATGTACGACTTACCCTACTATAAAGAAGAAGATAAGCAGGTTATTATTGAGTTTATTCATAAGCACCCTTTTGCTTTTTTAAGCGGATGCGATGAGCATAATAAACCTGTGGCTACGCAGTTGCCGGTATTTATAGAAGAGAGGAATGGCGTTCATTTTCTTACGGGACACATTATGCGTAATACCGACCATCATAAGGCGTTTATGAAGAACCCAGATGTGTTGGCCATATTTACCGGCCCGCACACTTATGTTAGCGCTACATGGTACAGCAACCCCAGCCAGGCATCGACATGGAACTATATGAGCGTGCATGCAAAAGGCAAAATAAAATTCCTTGATGAACAGGGGCTGATTGATGTGCTGAAGAAACTCAGTCTGCACTTTGAGAAAGACAGCCATAGTTCTACTACTATATTCGATAACCTGCCTGAGCAATATAAGCAGCCGCTCATGAAGGCTATTGTAGCCTTTGAAGTGGAGGTTGAGAGCATTGACCATGTTTTTAAGCTGAGCCAGGACAGGGATGAAGCCAGTTACCACAACATTATTAAAAAGCTGAGCGAACAGGGCGGTGATGGTAAAGAGATTGCCGAGATTATGCAACAGCGTATTTCGAAGGTGTTTCCCGGAAAAAAATAGTCGTAATTAATCAAAGGCCCCATAGTTTTATAAGTTCACTATATTAGTGAATTATTTAGTATATTTGTTTTAGGATATGGAACTAAAATTCAGTACGCTTGAGTTGCTTAATTATTATACCGGAAATTTTTCAGGGAAACAAAAGCTGCCGCATGATATAATAATAAGGTTTAAGGATAAGATAGACTTTATGATTACCGCGCAGAGTATTAATGACCTTTCAAGAATGCGCAGCCTGAATATTGAGAAGATTGGCAATCATTGGAGCGCAAGAGTTAATAAGCAGTACCGTATTGAATTTGATTTTATAAAACCTAACTCATTGGTAATTCTTAAAATATCGAAGCATTATGAATAAGCAAAAGACATATAAACTCACCAAGGATATACTCCCGAGCCATGCCACGCACCCTGGGGTTCTTTTATTTGATGAAATTGAATACAGGGGAATATCACAAAAGGATTTGGCTAATACCATGCACATAGCACCGACGGTATTAAATGAAATTATACACGGTAAACGTAACCTTACCGCTGAACTAGCCCTGAAACTTGAAAAGGCCCTTGATATTGACGCTATTATATGGATGCGGTTGCAGGTAAAGTTTGATATTGATACAATACGTATAAGAGAAAGAGATAAGAAGTACCGTTCGGCGCCTGTCACCTTAGCCATAGCAAGCGAGCCAAAGGCTAAGTATGCAAAATTAAAAAAGGCCAAAAGGCATTCTAGGTAAATAAGCACATTGCGCTAGCAATAGGAATTTTATTCCGTCAGTTTCTTTCTGGTTACCATTTCACTGAAACTTTTTGCCGCATTGGCAAAATCAGATGGCATTAGAATTACCGTAGTGGTATTATTGTCAACACCAATTTCCGACAACATTTGCATGCGCCTTAACTCAAGCGCAATGGGGCTGCCTTCCATTTCTTTTGCTCCCTGGGTAAGTTTTATCGATGCTTCAAGCTCGGCTTCTGCCTTAACTATACGGGCACGTTTCTCTCTTATGGCTTCTGCTTCACGAGCCATAGCTCTTTGCATGGCTTCCGGAATTTCAACGTCTTTCATCTCCACCATTTCAATTTTAATTCCCCATGGTTCGGTTGTAGTATCCACAATTTGCTGAAGTCTTTCATTTATCTGTTCCCTTTCCCGCAACACTTCATCGAGTGTATGTTGCCCGATTAAATTTCTGAGAGAAGTAACTGAAAACTGGTAAACAGCTGAATTGTATTCAGCTACTTTAATAATCGCGTTTTCAGGGTTTATTATTTTGTACCACAGAACGGCATTTACTTTTATGGTTACACTGTCTTTGGTAATGGTTTCCTGCTGTTCAAGATTTACCGTTTTGGTTCTTATATCAACCTTTTGTTGCGCTTCAATAAGCGGAATAATCCAGTAAAGGCCGGGGCCTTTGATGCCCTGAAAGCGGCCAAGCCTGAAAACTATGGCACGTTGGTATTCCTGTGCAATACGCAACCCTGTTAGTAATATTACTATGATAATTGCAATAATTGGTAGTAGTATCATTTTTATTTAATGGTTTAGTGATGTTTAATAGACGAATATGTTCTTACCAAATATAATTGAAATTTCTCTTCGCGAAGGACAAATAAAAAGCCTTTAACTATGTATTTAGCCCCATCGGGGCTATAGATTGGTAGATGTAAATGAATAATGTAAAAGCACCCGCCGACTACCAAGGTGCAATATCTGCCTTGCTGCACGGCGGGTATGTATTTGGGCTGGTGTATCTGTTTCTTGAGTTCGGCGAAGGTTGCACCTTCGTCGCTTTATAATAGTAGCTTTAAGCTACGTAAATATCGGGTCGAAGGCACAGCCGTTCGCCCAACGTTTGCGCATAAACTACGAGGAACTGGGTTTATTCCTTAAACTCTTTGGGGAACCTATTCCTATAGGAATTGTCGAGTCGTTCCATATCTTCTTTGGAAATAAATAATTCCAGTAACCCTTTTACACTTTTGTAGATTTCAGGTTTAACCCAATCGGGCATAGCCTTAAGGCTTTCGGGTTGTTGGCCTAAATGCTCATAGAAAGATACTCCTGCCGCATTCCATAAATCTTTGTCTTTTTGGGTAAAGCACCATTCAGCGAAATCGTAAAATTTTTTCAACTGGGCGATGTCGTTACTTTTATGGGCTTGCCTTGTAGCAAGCAGTATTTCATTAAAGACTGTATAAATGGAAGTATTGGGGTCCTCAAAATATTGTTTCTGTCCCGGCAGGCACTCTATTGCTATTTTTCTCCAGGCACTCATGTAGTGTAAGGTATCTAAGACAAATATACAGGAATAGTAGTTGATTTTTATTCCGGCCTTACAGGCCTTCAATTTCATTTTTATTAATAAACGATGGGCTTCACCCATCGCTGTTATATGTTGCCCTTTCAGGGCAATGATTAATGTGTTTTAGCCCCGAAGGGGTGCAATAACTTAACAAGGGGTGAATCCCCTTGCAATAAGAACACTTAAATTAAGTAAGCCCTGAAAGGGCGGAATAATTTTTAGGGTAATGGGATTACAGGTTACAAACCTGTCTTATTTATGCCCATAAGTCACAGACTTGCGGGAGCGGGGGGATACAATGAAAAAGGGCACAATAATTTGCGCCCTTAAAATACGGATAGAACAAAATGCTTTAGTCTATATCGTGGGAGAATCTAAAACCTATTCTCCTCATTGGTTCTATAGGAACAGTGCTATATTCACGCTTTTGTTCTACGTTATTTATTTGAATGTTTACTGTTATCGATAGAATAATGACGATAACAACAATAATCATTATACTCATTTTGGGAGTATTAAATAATTAATAATTAGTTGATTTTAAAAGTGGTTGAAATGAAAAATCTCAATTACGATTCTTGAAATTATATTTCCCAATTTTCAAGTCAATAAGTTTCATCGCCTCATAATTCAAGAACCTTAATGGGTCGATGACCTGTACAGTGAGGAATACGACTATTATTATAATAACATTGAAAATCATATAGACAAATGTACTAAATAGAAAAAATGAACCCCAGTAAAACTATCCCTGTTTATAAAGACTTGTTAACAATAATCCTCAACTGAATAGTGGTGTTTATTTCTACCTATACATAGGCAAAGAAAATAGATAATCTTCAATTCCTTGCCAATTAATTTTCCCATGCCATTTTTCATCATCCGACCAATACTTGTCAGATGGTCCAACATAGACCATGTTCATTAAATCGAATTGGTCGTTCTTTCCGACCATAAAATCGTTAAAGGTCAAGTTATAATATAATGTTGCCCTGCTTAAGTAGTATAATTTAAATTCATCAATTAGCTTTTGATTCGCTAGTATATCCTCATGTGAGATATCAATGTTTAGCTCTCTTCCAATTTCTTGTCTTGTATCTTTTAGGGCGGAAGTTACTAGTATATTGATGTCCTTTAATTGCTTTTTTAAAAGTAGATCTTCTCTATTTGCTTTTGTCTGTTCGTCCAAAGTTGATTTAAATTTGTCTTTCATTGATTTATAACCTTCATTAATCAACTTCTCATTATCTGCAGAGAAATCATCTTTTATTATTTTACTTAAGTAATCTTTACTTACTTGATGGTGTTTGACGTGCTTATGGTAAACTTTGGAAGATATGTATTGATAGGGTAGGTATTTTATATAATACGGTGCTAATTTTTGGATAAGTTTACACGTCTTAATAACAAGTTTTTTCCCTTCACTAGTCTTTCTCTTAGGCGTAATTAATAATTCCATTACATTAAGCGCAGTCAAGCACAATGGGAGTCCTTTAATTCTATTATAGCTATATTTTCCTTCAGCTATATTGTACCAAATATTAGTATCTGTAATTATTCTATTCATAAATCAAAAACCCCCGCTGTTTCCAACGAGGGCCTATATGGTTAAATGTTTTTACCTTTTAGTTAAGTATAATTTTTTTTGTTTGCAAGTTCTTTAGTTATATCTATATAATGCTCGCCCTTAGTTTCCGGGCTTTCTTTGTTATTTGCAAGAACCAGCTGCTGGCGGAGCTTTAGGCTCGCAATGCGCATGGCCTCTAAATATAATTCAAGCTGTGTTTTTCTCATTTTAGTTGAGATTAAAACCCCCGCCTTTTACAGCGAGGGCTTTTGTAGTTCATCGTTCATCGTTTAGGGTGAAGCGTGCTTTGCTCTGCTTCACTCTTACTTTTTGTCGTTCGGCACTTCTTCAAAGTCCACATCCTTCACTTCATCGTCTTTTTTGCCTTCGGTGCCTGGGTTAGCGTTTGCATTTGCGCCCGGTTGTTCCGAAGCTCCGCCGTTCTTTTCCTGTGCAGCCTTGTACATTTCTTCCGATGCAGCCTGCCATGCAGTGTTAAGGGTAGCAGTTGTGGCCTCTATTTTAGCCATGTCTTTTTCTTTATGCGCGTCTTTCAAATCGCTGAGGGCTTTCAATATGGCTTCTTTCTTCTCTTTCGGAAGTTTTTCGCCATAATCTTTCATTCCCTTCTCAGTCTGGAAGATAAGTGCATCAGCAGCATTGAACTTGTCAATGTCTTCTTTTGCTTTCTTATCAGCTTCAGCATTTGCCTGTGCTTCTTCCTTCATACGCTTTACTTCAGCATCGCTCAATCCGCTGCTCGATTCTATGCGTATGTGTTGGCTCTTGCCGGTTGCTTTATCTTTTGCCGACACATTCAGTATACCGTTGGCATCAATATCGAATGTTACTTCAATTTGAGGTATGCCGCGTGGTGATGGCGGAATGCTATCAAGGATAAAGCGGCCCAGTGTGCGGTTATCTTTTGCCATAGGGCGCTCGCCTTGCACAATGTGTATTTCCACGCTGGGTTGGTTGTCCGCCGCAGTCGAGAATGTTTCCGATTTGCGTGTAGGTATGGTAGTGTTGCTTTCAATAAGCTTGGTAGCTACACCGCCTAAAGTTTCAATACCCAGTGAAAGAGGAGTTACGTCGAGCAGGAGAACGTCTTTTATTTCGCCTGTAAGAACGGCGCCCTGTACTGCTGCACCCACTGCCACGGCTTCGTCGGGGTTAACACCTTTTGAAGGCACCTTGCCGAAGTATTTTTCTACTAAGGCTTGTATGGCAGGTATGCGGGTTGAACCACCCACTAAAATCACTTCATCAATTTCCGATACTTTAACACCGGCATCTTCCACTGCCTTTTGGCAAGGAGGTAAGCAGGCCTGTATAAGCTTATCGCACAGTTGTTCGAATTTAGCCCTTGTTAAGGTTTTAACCAGGTGCTTGGGTATACCGTCGACCGGCATAATATAAGGCAGGTTAATTTCGGTAGAAGCAGAACTTGAAAGTTCAATCTTTGCTTTTTCGGCAGCTTCTTTTAAACGTTGAAGCGCCATAGGGTCCTTGCGCAGGTCGAGGCCTTCATCTTTCTTAAACTCATCGGCCAGCCAGTCAACTACTGCCTGGTCAAAGTCGTCGCCGCCAAGGTGTGTGTTACCGTTGGTCGATTTTACTTCAAATACGCCTTCACCCAGTTCAAGTATCGATATATCAAATGTACCGCCGCCTAAGTCGAACACTGCAATTTTCATATTCTTATGCTTTTTGTCTAAGCCATAAGCCAATGCAGCTGCGGTAGGTTCATTAATTATACGGCGCACCTTTAAGCCTGCAATTTCGCCTGCTTCTTTGGTGGCCTGGCGCTGCGCGTCGTTAAAATACGCGGGTACGGTAATAACCGCTTCGGTTACTTCATGCCCAAGGTAATCTTCAGCTGTTTTCTTCATTTTCTGAAGTATCATAGCCGATATTTCCTGTGGGGTATATTTACGGTCGTCTATCTGTACACGCGGGGTATTGTTTTCGTTTACCACGGCATAGGGAACCCTCTTCATTTCGTCGGTTACCTCACCGAAGTTATGGCCCATAAACCTTTTGATAGAGTAAACGGTCTTTTTGGCGTTGGTAATGGCCTGGCGTTTTGCCGGGTCGCCGACTTTTCTTTCGCCGTTTTCAACGAAAGCAACGATAGAGGGGGTTGTGCGCCTGCCCTCGCTGTTGGCTATTACTACAGGCTCGCTGCCTTCCATAACTGCCACGCAAGAGTTGGTTGTTCCTAGGTCTATTCCAATGATTTTGCTCATTTTCTTTTAGTTTTAAAGTTTATAAAGTTCGTTTTCTCAGTTTGTAAAGTTTATCAAGTTCTTAAAGTTTATAAAGTTTGCTGGACTTTTAGCTTTATAACTTTATGAACTTTCAACTGAATACTTATCAATAACTATGCCAATGCCATGCCACCCCTTTATAATGTAATTATGGCAGACGGTATGACAGGGGTATGACAGGGCTATTATAGGTATTGCCCCAAACCCCTAAAGGGGCTTTGAACTGTAACCTCACCCATGCCCTCTCCTGTATGGAAAGGGATTAAAGACCCTTTAGGGGTTTGGGGCTAAAAGAAAGGGGATAAAGGGGGGCTAAACACCCATAAACCTCTGATTTTTAGGGACAGAAAATCGGTATAAAATAGGGGTAAAAGGAATAAATTTGCACCCTATTTAAAGCGATGCTCCTTTTGAGTTTAATTAAGCGCCTTGGCGATCTGGGTATAAGGAAAGAATACCTGCCCTGGGAAAGGTATGTTACCCGTGTGCTTAATTATATGACGTTGGCTTCTATATCTGCTCCGCTAACCATAGTTTTAATTTACATATTCTTTGGCAAGTACGAACTGGTTGAAATGCACCTTATAGCCCTTATTATTCTCCCCATAATATTTATACTTAACGTGCGCTTAAACTACTTATGGGGGCTTTATTCCTTTTTTATAATAGTAGCAGGGTTTATGTTTTTCTTTTTTCAACAATTGGGTAATAGCAGCAAGACATACCTTTATATAGTCCCTTTTGTTATTGGCTTGCTTATGCTGGTTAACCGCCCCGAATTAAAAAAGCATATGGCTATTCTTACCGTTCTTTTTGTTGCTTTTATTGGTACGTATGTTTTTGGTTATTTTCATAATTGGTTCGCTGATAGTCTTCCTCCTGCAACACTAACTATTACGCGTATTATTAATATTTCATGCAGTTCGGCCCTTACCATTGCCCTTACCTTAATTCTTATGCAGCAAAATTTGCGGCAGGAACACGAACTGAAAGAACTGATAAAGCAGAAAGAAACCTTACTGTCGGAGGTGCACCACAGGGTAAAAAACAATATGGCCATTATTTCAAGCCTGCTCAATTTGCGTTTGGAAGAAACCAATTCGGATGAAACGCGTGAGGCGCTTGAAGACACCAAGAACAAAATTTATTCCATGGCCCTGATACATAAGAAAGTGTATGGCGGCAAAACCATGCAGGATGTCGACTTCCAGGAATATGTATCGGAACTGGCGGGCGACCTGGTAGGTTTATATAGCCGTAACCGCGATATAAAACTGGATGTTGATGCCCGAGATTGTATTCTGCAACTTGATACCGCTATTCCGTGCGGCTTTATAATAAATGAGCTGATTACAAACTCATGCAAATATGCTTACCGGCATGGAAAGGAACTGGAGCTAAAGGTGAATATGAAACATAATGGCAATTATTTCGACCTGACTGTTACCGATAACGGTCCCTGTTTCGACTTTGAAATACTGAAAGCCAAAAATACCCTTGGCATGAACCTGATAGACATGCTGAATAACCAACTCGATGCCACTTATTCGTTCCGTAAAGACAATGGCCTTGTGTATGAAATGAAATTTGCGGTGGCGTAATAGATGCCCCCTTATAGGGTAATAATGAACAACGAATATTGAATGATGAATGTCGAAGTATTAAGAATACTTCAAAAATCTTAATTCATAAATCCTAAATCTTAAATCCCGTTTAGTGATGGTAGGGTTCCCCTTTCAAGATTGTCATGGCCCGGTAAAGCTGTTCTAAAAAAAACAACCTTGCCATTTGATGGTTGAAGGTAAGCTTCGATAAAGAGATCTTCTGGTTGGCCCGTTGGTAAACTTCAGGGGCAAAGCCAAAAGCGCCTCCTATTAAAAAAAACATTTTTTTACCTGGCATATTAAGGTATTTCTGCATCTGGTTGGCCAGTTCCGGTGAGGTAAATTCTTTGCCTTTATCGTCCAGTAGTATAAGTAGGTCAGCAGAATCAATCTTTTTTAGTATTTCTTTGGCCTCGGCCTGCATAATGGCTTCTTTGCTCTGGCCTTTTTTCTTTAAAGAAGGAATAAGCATGGTATCGAATGAAAGATAGTGCTGCAGCCGTTTTTCATACAGGGAAAAACCCTCTGCCAGGTACTTATCTTCATGGTCACCAATGGTTAGTAGCGTTACTTTCATCAGATATCAGTATTTTTGGCAAATATATGGCATCTGTTAAAGACATATTCCACACGGCAGAGTTTAACAAGAAACTCGATGAGTTTATTGAATTCGCCCTGCAGGAAGACATAGGCGAGTGCGACCACACTTCTTTTGCTACCGTTCTGGCCACTACACAAGGAGAGGGTAGGTTGCTGGTGAAAGATAATGGAGTGATTGCCGGCATTGAAGTGGCTCAACGCATTTTTAAAAAGATAGATAACACCATTAAGGTACAGGTAAAGATTAAAGATGGGGCAAAAGTCAAAAGAGGCGATATAGCTTTTATTGTAAAAGGCCCAGCAAGGTCGCTGCTGACAGGTGAAAGGCTGGTGCTGAATTGTATGCAGCGCATGAGTGGTGTGGCTACCCAGGCCAATGAACTGATGCAGCTTTGTAAAGGCACCGATGCCAAAGTACTCGACACCCGCAAAACCACACCCGGTATACGCCTGCTTGAAAAATGGGCTGTACATTTAGGCGGTGCTACTAACCACCGATGGGGATTGTACGACATGATATTGATAAAAGACAACCATATAGAATGTGCTGGCGGAGTTAAGCAGGCTATTGAGTCGACCCTTGCATATTTAAAACAGAATAAGAAAAAACTCGCCATAGAAATTGAGGCATCGAGCATTAAGCAATTGAAAGAAATACTGGCAACGGGCGGGGTGCAACGTATATTGCTCGATAATTTCACGCCTATGGAACTGGTTAAGGCCATACGGCTGATTAACGGAAAATATGAAACCGAGGCATCGGGTGGTATAACCCGCGAAAACCTTGGCGATTTTGCCCATTCGGGGATAAATTATATTTCGGTAGGTGCGCTTACCCATAGTGTTAAAAGCCTCGATATGAGCTTAAAGATTTTCCCGGTGGCATGAGTGGAATAATTTTCAGAGTACCAACTGATGCTGAATTCACGGAAGTAAAAAAGTACGTAGAAGCATTCTGGCTCGATAATGAGAATATGCTTAAGGAGCAATTCAGGATTTTGCTTGACGATGGAAAGCTTGTGGCCTTTGGCAGACTGAGAAAAAACAGCGATGCTATTGAGTTATGTTCTCTTGGCGTGCTTGAAGAATATCGGCATAAGGGCATGGGCAGTACTATGGTAAAACATTTGCTCGATATTGCCGGCGCCGATGTTTATGTGGTTTGTGTTATACCCGGCTTTTTTAATAAGCAGGGCTTTGTACCTGTAACTGATTTCCCAGCCTCCATACAAAAGAAACGCGACCTATGCGTGAACCACTACCATGTGGGTATACCCTATGATGTAATGAAATATACTAATAAAGCCTAAGCTTTCTCCCACCACTGGCGGAGCTTCATGTAAACAAAACCCAGTCCTAAAGCCACCAGCGAGCCATATAGCACTTCTCCTGTGCGGCTAAGAGCAGTGGTAAATGCTCCTTTCAATAGTGCATTTTGAAATATGGCAGGGGCTATTACTATCACCACAGTTACAGGCGCAAGTTTCCAACTCGATGGGTATTTTTTGAATGATGTACTTATTATTACCGAAATCACTATGCCTGTCATTAGTGCCCAAACGCTTACGCCAATCAAGTAAAGGCAAATAAGCCCTAATGCACAGCCTACAGTGGTGTTAATCAGCCGCGAAATGGCGTTGGTCCTCAGTATTACAAAATCAGGGTCGGAGACAATAATTACAGAAATAAGCGCCCATACCTTGCTTTTATCGTTTATAGCATAAAGCGACCACCAGGCAATGGCGCAGCCCAGCATTATACGCAATGCAAACGAAAACGACTGAATGCGAAAGGAAAAGTATTTCATAGGGTAAAATTAAAGTTTTCAAAGTATATTTGTATGTATGAAAAACCCCTTTTCAAGATATTGCCATATCCTGTTTTTTTTCTCAATACTTTTTACAGCCCAGGGCCAACAGCCTTATTTTAAAATTGATACACTTACTTTAAAACCTGAGGGGTTGTCCTTCCCCATTCTTAATAATGCGGCAGATAGTTCAGCCTGCAGAAAAATAAACCATGTCCTGCAGCTTTCAGAATTGCATTTACTTTTCGGCCAGCAAAAGAAAAATGCATTTGAGAAGATTACCAGCAAGAAGGCGAACCATTACGTGTCGGGCATGTCATTTAAGATAGCCACCAATAATAGCAGGATGTTTTCTGTTTCATTTTCTGAATCGGGTGATCCGATTGTGGAGTGGTGGAGTACTTATTACAATTTTAATTCAGTAAATGGAAGCACAATTACCTTAAGTAATTTATTTAATGTGAAAGGCTACGCAGATTTCAAGAAAATGGTAAATGAACAGCGGACGAGCCAGTTATTGAAGTTCCTTAATTCCGGAAAGGATTTTATCGTGGTTAATTATAAGCAACAGTTACTGGATAATTTCCAAAAAGATGACCTCAGCCATTTTATTATGAAAGATAGCTCGGTGGTTATATATCTGAATGGAATGAGCGTTAATAAATATGATTTCCTCTACCTGAAGAATAATATAGTAGGTATAATTAACCTTTCGGAGTTCAGGAATCTTTTGAATGAGTATGGCAAATCACTCTTCGGAATAATAGAAGGAAAGTAATTGTTAACGTTGTTATTAAGATTTCAAAAGAAGTCCGTCTTTTAATAGAGATTCAGAGGGGTATCTTCCTATATTTGTTTCATGCTTCGCGCTTTACATATCCGTAATTATGCCCTGATTGACACTATTGATGTGGCATTTCCCGATAATATGGCCATTATTACGGGCGAAACGGGTGCGGGTAAGTCTATTTTACTGGGCGCCCTGTTTCTATTGCTTGGCCAGCGTGCCGAAGCTGAGCTGGTGAACGACAAAACCAAGAAATGTATTGTAGAAGGCGAGTTTGTAAGCAAGCACCCCGAAATAAAGAACTTCTTTACTCAAAACGACCTTGATTACTCACACGAGATATTAATCAGGCGTGAAGTATCGCCCGAGGGCAAATCAAGGGCATTTATTAATGATACCCCCGTTACGCTTACGCAGATAAAAGCGCTTGCTTCAAAACTTATCGATATTCATTCCCAGCACGAAAACCTATTGCTGAATGAATCGGGTTTCCAGCTATCTGTAGTTGATGCCTATGCTGCCCACCAGGTGTTGTTAGATGATTATAAAAAGCAGTTTACACGATACAAGACCATAAGCAAAGAATTGGAATTTCTGATTATTCGTGAGAGTGAAGCTAATAAGGAAAGAGATTATTTAGAGTTCCAGGTAAATGAATTGGTTGAGGCTAAAGTTGAAGCAGGAGAGGAGAAAAAAATTGAAGAGGAACTCGACCTGTTGAGCCATGCCGAGACTATTAAGTCAGCTTTGTTATCTTCTTCCGATATACTTATGGCGGGGGATGGTAATGTGGTTGCTGCATTGATAGAAGCAAGGAATAAGCTTAACAGTGTAGCGAATTATAATGCAGCTCTTGCCGAATTAGTGCAACGAATCAATGCCTCCATTGTTGAATTAAAAGATGTATCAGCCGAGGTAGAAAACCTTGAAGAGAAAATAAGCCACGACCCGCAAAAGGCCAGTACATTATCTGAAAGGCTCGATGTTATTTTGCGCCTTACCCAAAAGCATAGGGTAAATACCGCTGAAGAGCTACTTAAAATACAGGAAGAGTTAAGCGGAAAGCTTGATAACATATCAACCCTTGAAAGCCAGATAGAACACTTACAGAAAGAGAAAGATGCTTTGCAAGCAGCATTGAATAAAATGGCTGCCCGCTTAAATGCAGGAAGAAAGAAAGTGGTGGGTAAACTGGAAGATGATATAATGAAACACCTAGGCGATTTGGGTATGCCTAATGCAAGGTTTAAAATAGATTTACAGCCTTTAGCTGAGTTGTCGTCTACAGGTACAGACGGGGTACAGTTTATGTTCTCGGCTAATAAGGGAAAAGACCTTAGGGAAGTTGAGAAAGTGGCATCGGGTGGTGAGTTATCGCGTTTAATGTTGGTTATAAAAGCCCTGGTTGCACAGCTAACCGATATGCCAACCATTATATTCGATGAAATAGATACAGGTGTATCAGGCCAGGTAGCAGGGCAGGTTGCTGAACTGGTATTGAAAATAAGTTCAAGCATGCAGGTAATTATGATTACCCACCTGCCGCAGATTGCCAGCCGTGGTAATACTCATTTTATGGTGTATAAAGAGGATAAAAAGGATAAAACGGTTACGCGCATAAAGCAGTTATCAAACGAAGAGCGGGTAGAAGAAATAGCCCGTATGATAAGCATGGGCAAACCGGGAAGTTCTGCCATTAAAACGGCTACAGAGTTGCTGCAAAAATAGGGGCGGGGCTTTAATTCTGTTATATTTGCCTCTATTAAATCCATAATCTATGTCGCACAATTTGTTAAAAGGTAAAAGGGGCATTATATCAGGCGCCCTCGATTCTAATTCTATAGCATGGAAGGTAGCTGAAAAGGCTCACGCTGAAGGCGCAACCTTCACGCTTACCAATGCACCCATAGCTTTGCGTATGGGCGAAATAAAGAAACTGGCCGAGGCTACCAAATCGGAACTTATACCCGCAGATGCCACCAATGTAGATGAACTGACCGTGCTTTTCCAGAAATCGCAGGAGGTGCTGGGTGGAAAGATTGACTTTGTATTACATTCTATTGGTATGTCACCCAATGTGCGCAAAAATATTCCATACGATGCCCTTAACTATGAATTTTATGCCAAAAGCCTCGATATATCGGCTATGTCGTTGCATAAAATGCTGGCAACAGCAAAAAAACTCGATGCCATTAATGAATGGGGCAGTGTAGTGGCCCTTTCTTACATAGCTGCTCAACGCGCATATCCTTTCTATAACGATATGGCCGAGGCAAAAGCCATGCTCGAATCTATTGTACGCAGCTTTGGCTATCATTATGGCAAAGAGAAGAAAGTCAGGGTAAACAGCATATCGCAGTCACCTACCAAAACTACGGCAGGTAGCGGTATAAAAGGCTTTGAAGATTTTTACAATTTTGCTAATGCTATATCTCCGTTGGGCAATGCCAGCGCCGAATCATGCGCTGACTATTGTATTACCTTATTCTCCGACTATACCCGTATGGTAACCATGCAGAACCTGTATAACGATGGTGGTTATTCTACCACAGGTGTTAGTATGGAAGTAATGTTGGGCAATACAGCGAAATAAATAGCGGTTTCCACCGTTTTAACTGAATGAAGTGTAAATACATTATAACGCTGCTCTTTTTTATTGGGATATTATTCCCTGCCACTTTAAATGCCCAGGATGTGATTAATGAAACTCCGGGAGGTAATGGTGTTACTAAACCGGAGCCATTTTACAGATTTGGTGTGGAGGGCGGGATACAGATTTCTTACCCGGAAAGGGATGGGGCTTTTAAGACCAATTTTGTAGGTATTTATTCTTTTGACGGAGGGCTTACAGTTTCTGTAACAAAACGATTTTATACAGGTATAGATTTACGTTTTTGCCAGTTTGCTACAGGGGTTAACCCTAAATACGATACTATTAAAACCCAGATGATTTGTTATATGGGCGGCCTTAAACTGGGTTACCATAGCTCTATGGCAGAGAACTTTATGTTTAACGGGACATTGTCATTAGGTGAAGGATATGTAATGTTTAATGGTGTACCTGCAGACGCTCCTAAAACCGGGTATAACCAGCAAAGTGGGTATTTTAATGTTTCGGTGATGGAGCTTTATAACGCATTTGAAGGAGCGTATATAGGCTTTGAAATATCATTCACATATTTAAATTATAATCTTAACCCTAATAGTATAGGGTTCCAGAATTATTATAATTATAACAATTCTGACGTGCAAGGCGCTACACGTTTTATATCCTGGGGTTTTGAAGTGCATTATTGCCTCGGGAAAAAGAAAAAATAATTGATG
>JABDGY010000014.1 GCA_013285805.1 Bacteroidota bacterium
ATATTCCGCAAGGCGGGCAAAGGAAAAACAGGGGCAGCCATTATTCAGAATGGAACATTGCCTGATGAGAATATTGCTATTGGCAACGTAAATACAATTGTGGATATAGCTGCGCAACAAGAAATAGAAGCAACTGCGGTGATAATTATTGGTGAAGTTGTGAAACTGCACAACAGGTTCCCTTTGCACCTGGCCGATTTAAAACATTTACTCAACTAATTTCAAAAATGAGCACAACAAAGAACAAATTATTTCCTGTATTTCTGAAGCTTGAAAAGTTCAGGGTGCTGATTGTGGGGGGCGGTAAGGTGGCGCTGGAAAAGGTTAATGCAGTGTTACAAAACAGCCCTGCCACAAGAATTTCGCTGGTGGGCATAACCGTGTCCGATGAAATTTTTGCACTGGGCAAACAGTTCCCTAATCTTTCTGTATATCAGCGGCCCTTTCTTACTAATGACCTAGACGAAAAGGATTTTGTAATAGTAGCGGTAAATAACAGGGAAGTAAGTCATGAAATAAGACTGGAGGCTGAAAAGCGGAAAATAATAACCAATGTTGCCGATACTCCTGAGCAATGCGATTTTTACCTTGGCTCTATAGTGCAGAAGGGCCATGTGAAAATTGCAGTATCGACAAATGGTAAGTCTCCTACTATCGCCAAACGTATAAAAGAGACCCTTCAGGAGAGTTTTCCTGACGAAATAAACGATTCTGTCACAAATCTTTCGAAACTAAGAGTATATCTTAGCGGTGATTTCTCTGCAAAGGTGAAAAAGCTGAATGAAATAACTTCTACTCTTTCTACGGAAGAAGGGCAAAAGAAGCATAAGAAAATTAAACGGCAACGTTTAGTATATTCCATTTTCTTTGCGGTCATTTTGTTAGTTACAGGCTATATTTTTGCTTTCTATGTGCCACCCGGAACAATTTCTGTTCTGGCAGGTAAAATAGATGTAACGCAATGGCGATTTGCATTAATTGGATTTACCGCAGAGGTTATTAATGGTGCACTAGGAATGGCTTACGGGGTTACTACTACTACGCTTCTATTATCTGCGGGTATTGCACCTGCATTCACTTTAATTATAGTGCATATACTGGAAGTGTTTACCGCAGGCAGCACAGGATTAATTCATTACAAAATGGGTAACGTGAATAAGAAACTGTTGCGTGGCCTATTGTTACCGGGCATACTGGGTGCAGTAATAGGCGCATATATACTTTACTCCTTCAGGCAATACAACAACATTATTAAGCCAGTTGTGTCGGTATATACGCTTATTCTTGGTGTGCAGATAATTTACAAAGCACTGAGAAAAGTGCGTGTAAAGAATAAGATAAAGAAGCTTTTCCCGCTCGCTATCATTGCCGGCTTTCTTGATTCTATAGGTGGAGGTGGCTGGGGCACTATTGTTTCTTCTACACTAATTGCCGGCGGAAGAAGTGCGCGTTACACCATTGGCTCGGTTATTTTATCTAGATTTTTTGTGGCACTGGCCAGTTCAATATCCCTTGTTTTCCTTGTCGGCTTTTCACAATGGTCGATAATAGGATGGCTGGTTGTAGGCGGATTGGCAGGTTCGCCTGTAGGGCCTTACCTGGCAAAGCGAATGCCTGTTAAAATTACTATGATACTGGTGGCTATCACCATTATCATCATCAGCTTGAAACAGATACTTTTTTAACAAAACACATTTTAACGAATTATGATAACAACAGATATAACCATTATCGGAGCAGGGCCTGCAGCACTTTTTGCAGTGTTTGAAGCAGGATTGCTTAAGCTCCGCGTACATCTCATTGACTATTTACCCCAACCGGGAGGGCAGCTTTCAGAAGTATACCCGAAAAAACCGATTTATGATATACCGGGCTACCCTACAGTGCAGGCACAGGAGTTGGTAGATAAACTTCTGGAACAAAGCAAGCCTTTTAATCCCGGTTTTACATTGGGAGAAAGAGTGGAGTCACTTGAAAAAAGAGGTGAGCGCGATTTTGTGTTGACCACCGATAAAGGCACACAGATAAACAGCAAAGCGGTAATAATAGCGGGTGGCCTTGGCTGTTTTGAGCCACGCAAGCCTGAAGTGGCGGACCTGAATAGGTTTGAAGGCGGCAAGGGAATTAACTACATGGTATTGGACCCTGAGAAGTTCCGCAATAAGAAACTGGTACTTGCAGGTGGCGGAGACTCAGCTCTTGACTGGACTATTCACTTAGCGCAGATTGCTTCGGAAGTTACATTGGTACATAGAAGCGAATCTTTCCGTGGCGCACCAGATAGTGTGAACAAAGTTTTTGAATTATCGAAACAAGGGAAAGTAAATCTGTTGCTTAATTCAAACCTTGCAAAGGTTGATGGCAACGGAGTGCTAAAAGAAGTGATAGTACAAAATAAAAATGCAGATGACAGCCGTGTTATTGCGACCGATGAGTTGATATTACTTTTTGGCCTTAGCCCGAAGCTTGGCCCGATTGAAAAATGGGGATTGAATATTGAAAAGAATTCCATTGAAGTCAACCCGGAAGATTATTCTACTAATGTAGAAGGTGTATTTGCAATAGGTGATATTAATACATATAAGAACAAGCTGAAACTTATTTTATGCGGATTTCACGAGGCTGCAATTGCCAGCCATAGCATATACAAGTACATTAATCCGGGAGTGAAATATACATTGAAGTATACAACAGTAAATGGCGTAAATGCATTTTAAGAAATGGCAGAGAACATTAAAATAACGGTTATTAATAAAGGCTCAGAGCAAAGCTTTGAAGCCCCTGATGATGTGGGTTTGAACCTGATGGAGTTTTTGAAAGCTACGGACCATCATGAAATTGAAGGTATGTGCGGTGGAATGGCTTTATGCGCTACCTGCCATGTAAAGGTACTTGAAGGCAATACCGGTGAGGAAGGAATTAATGATGAAGAAGCAGCCATTTTAGAAACACTTCCTGAAGTATTCAGCAACTCGCGCCTGTCGTGCCAGATAAAATTAACAGATAAGATAAAGAACCTGAAAATAGAATTGGTGTAAATGAAAGAGATTGACTTAATAAAAGACCTTGTTAGTTTGCAATCGCCTGTTGAAGCTTTAAAATCGCTTGCACGTGTTTACGCCGGTAAAGTGGTTTTCTCGACCAGCTTCGGGTATGAAGACCAGGTAATAACGCATTTGTTATTTGCGAATGAAATTCCTGTTGAGGTTTTTACGCTTGATACGGGAAGGCTTTTCCCGGAGACCTATTCAACCTGGAATAAGACATTGGATAAATACAAAAGACCTATTAAAGTTTATTACCCTGATGCTAATGCAATTGAGAAATTAGTTACTCAGAAAGGGCCAAACAGTTTTTATGAATCAGTTGAAAACAGAAAAGAATGCTGCTTTGTACGAAAGGTGGAGCCGTTAAAGAGAGCTTTGAAAGGAAACGCAATATGGGTAACAGGTATACGTGCAGAGCAATCGGCTAACCGTAAAGATATGCCACAGGTGGAGTGGGATGAAGCCAACCACATTATAAAGTACCACCCATTGTTACACTGGACGTTTGAAGAGGTAAAGGATTTTGTCGGTAAGAATAATATCCCGTACAATCCTCTACATGATAAAGGGTTTGTCAGCATAGGCTGTGCCCCCTGTACGCGGGCCGTTAAGGCGGGAGAGGATTTTCGTGCCGGACGATGGTGGTGGGAAGACAGTAGCAAAAAAGAATGTGGATTGCATGTTCATCCGGCTATGGGGAAGGCTTTAACTGTTTAGTTATTAGAGTTTTTCCACAATCCTATTCAATGCTTGGCACTTTATCTCTATATTTGAAAATCATTTTTTTCAACTATGGAGTTATCAGAACAGGAGTTAGTCCGTCGCAAGAAATTAGAAGAAATAAAGGCATTGGGGATAGACCCATACCCGGCAGACCTTTTTGAAGTAAACGCCAACAGCGCAGATATACTCGAGAACTACGAGCGTAATAAACTCGATTATAAGAATATAAGCATAGCCGGACGTATTATGGTACTGCGCCCTATGGGCAACGCAGCGTTTGCGGAATTGCAGGATGCAAGGGGCCGCATACAGATTTATGTAAAACGCGATGAGATTTGTCCCGGGGAGGATAAGACAATGTACAATACTGTTTTCAAAAAGCTGATTGACATTGGAGATATTATTGGTGTGAAGGGCTTTGTATTTACAACGAATTCAGGAACTATTTCTATACACGTAACTTCATTTACGCTGCTTACCAAATCAGTAAGGCCTTTACCTGTAGTTAAGGTTGATAGTGAAGGCGTGGCGCATGATGTGGTAACTGACCCTGAGTTGCGTTATCGCCAGCGTTATGTAGACCTTATTATTAACCCGGAAGTGAGGAATGTATTTGTACAGCGTACAATAATCATAAATTCCATGCGTAACTTTTTTAACGAAAGAGGTTACCTGGAAGTGGAGACACCTATTATGCAGCCTATTCCCGGTGGAGCGACAGCACGGCCTTTCATAACACATCATAATACGCTGGATATTCCATTATATCTGCGCATAGCCAATGAACTTTACCTGAAGCGCTTAATTGTTGGAGGGTTTGATGCAGTATATGAATTTGCGAAAGACTTCCGTAATGAGGGTATGGACAGGACGCACAACCCGGAGTTTACTATGATGGAGATATACGTGGCGTATAAGGACTACGAGTGGATGATGCAGATGACTGAAGAGATGATCGAAAAGATAGCCATGGATTTATATAACACTACTAAAGTGCAGTGTGGTGATAATATGCTGGATTTTCATCGCCCTTTTAAACGAATCAGTATTTATGATTCTATAAAGGAACATACAGGTGTTGATGTTTCGGGTATGACAGAAGAAGAATTGAAAAAAGTATGCCGCGATTTGAAAATAGAAGTACTGCCATCAATGGGGAGGGGCAAACTGGTAGACGAAATATTCTCTACCGCGTGCGAGCACCACTACATACAGCCAACTTTTATTACCGATTACCCGGTTGAAATGTCGCCATTAACAAAAAAACACCGTTCTAAACCCGGCCTTGTAGAACGGTTTGAGCTTATGGTGAATGGTAAAGAACTTTGCAATGCATACAGTGAGCTTAATGACCCTATTGACCAACGCGCCCGTTTTGAAGACCAGATGAAACTGGTTGAAAAAGGCGATGATGAGGCGATGCTTATAGACAACGATTTTTTACGCGCGCTGGAATATGGCATGCCACCCACTTCAGGAATGGGTATGGGAATAGACAGGCTGACCATGCTCATGACCAATTCTCCTTCTATTCAAGACGTAATTTTCTTCCCGCAAATGCGACCTGAAAAGTTTTAGATTTTGCCCTGGATTATTAACCCATAGACAGGGATAATGACCATTATAATATCGATTGTTACTTAATAATCTACCTCGGATTCTTAACCTTTTCTGCAAAATAAGGTTTTGTTATTAATCTAAATGTTTTAGATTTGTTCCTGCTCTTTCGTAAAAATCAAAAAATAAATAACACAACCTAATCCCTGAATCATGAAACATTTAATTACTCTCGTCTCAATTTTTACGCTTTCTATCGGAAGCCTTATGGCTCAAACACCAAACCCCGGTTTTGAATCGTGGACTGCGCATACCGGTTACAACACACCCGACAGTTGGAATAATGCTAACCCTACAACCTATATTACAGGTGTATTTACTTGCGTAGAGGCCAGCGGTGCAAATGCGCACAGCGGAAAATATGCACTGGAATTAATTACACAAACCTACCTGAGTAACACTGCCCCAGGTATTGCTACTACAGGCACCATCAATACAATAACCCAGGCAGTTAGCCCTGGTATAGCTACCACTGTAACTCCTGATAGTATTATGGGTTATTTTAAGTATACCTCGGTAAGTGGCGATGCAGGATTTATTTCTTTTACCATTTTCGGAACCAGTAATACCGATACGGTTGCCCAGGCGTATTTTCAAACTCCTGCTTCAACTGTAGGAAGCTGGACCCGTTTCTCAGCGCCGCTTGTATACAGGTCGGCTCATGCTGTTACAACATCTGAGTGGATAATATTATCAAGCCTTAATCAAACAACAGGCAAAGTTGGCAGTGTACTTTATGTAGATGATATAGCGCTTGTTACCAACCCATCGGGAATTAAGAACATTAGTTCTGATAAAGGACTGACTGTATATCCTAATCCTGTAAGCAGTCAGGTAACAATTAATAACACGGTTACTTCCAAAGCAACCTTTGTGTTATATGATATTACCGGCCGTAAGGTGATGACAACTAATATCGGAAGTTCCTTTAACACTGTTGATGTATCGGCTCTTCCGGCGGGTATGTATATCTATACTATTATAGATGAAAACAATTCGGTAATCAAAACCGATAAGCTTATTATCCAGAGATAATATCTCATTATTACAACACAGTTCATTTCAGTAACCCTGTTATGGGCTGTGTTGTTTATATATTCAACAGCCAAAGAAAAATCAATTGAAAAGCAGGATATATCTTTTATTTATTTCCTTTTTGTTAACCTGTTCAGCGGCAATAGCACAGAATACGGGAACCCTGAAAGGTATAGTTACGGACTCCGCATCGAAAGAAACTGTCATAGGCGCTGTGGTGCACGATTCAGCTGATATAACAATTGCTGCAGCCACTGATGTTACCGGGGCTTATGAATTGCATTTGAGCCCGGGCAGGCATAAAATTATTTGTTCCATAATCAGCATGAACCCCGATACGTTTGTGGTGAATATACAAGCAGGCGCCGTTACAGAACGTAATATCCGTTTAACATCGGGTAGTACAGAAATGCAAACACTTGTGGTTTCTGCAGGTAAATATGAAAGGAAGCTGGAGGACATTACCGTTTCCATGGAAGTATTGAAGCCTACACTTATTGAAAATAAAAATGCAACTAATATTACAGGTGCGCTTGAACAAACCCCCGGATTGGATATATTGGATGGAGAACCCCAGATACGTGGCGGCAGCGGATTTAATTTCGGTGTAGGAAGCAGAGTTGCAGTTCTTATAGACGGATTACCTGCTTTGCCCGGCGATGGAGGAAAAATAGACTGGAACTTTGTCCCGGTTGAAAATATTTCCCAGGTCGAAGTTATCAAGGGAGCATCTTCGGTTACATATGGATCATCGGCATTAAGTGGCAGTATAAACATACGTACTGCATACCCTACCGATGTGCCCCAAACGCAAGCATCTGTATATTATGGCATGTATTCAAAACCTTCTATTGCCCATGCAGCCTGGGATACAACAGCAAACCATAATATGTACGGAGCAAGTTTCCTGCATTCTCAAAAATTCGGGCAACTTGATTTGGTGCTGGGAGGAATGGTGCTATATGACATTGGCTATATAGGCCCGCCGCCCAACACTTCATTAAATGGCGCGGCTATTGATTCCAATTCTTTAGGCGAAAAAACAGGCAGATTCAATTTCGACCTGCGTTATCGACCTAAGAAAGCACCCAAAATAAATTTTGGCCTGAATGGCAATTTCATGTATTCTACTAACAATACATCTTTGATATGGGCTAATGATAGCTCAGGGTTATACAGGGCATATCCATATACTACAACGTTGCAAAAGCAAACGGTTTTCTATCTCGACCCTTTCTTCAATTATACGTCAAGTACAGGTTGGCAAAGCAGTTTCCGTGCCCGCTATTATTATACCAATAATAACGTAACCAATAGCCCTTCAAACACAACCAATGTAACCTATGGCGAATACCAGTGTATTAAATCTTTTGACCAACTTGGCGGGCTTAACGTTACAGCCGGCTTGGTAATGACACAAACATATTCCCGCGCTGACTCTGCCACCGTTTACGGAACCTTCTATCCTTCGTCAAATAACCAATTACAGAACTATGCTTTTTATACTCAACTTGACAAAAAGTTTTTCAAAGTATTGAATGTATCAGTTGGTTTCAGAGATGAAAATTTTGAAGTGAATAGTGAGGGGTTCCAATCACATCCTATATTCCGTTCCGGTTTAAACCTGCAGGTGGCTAAGGCTACATTCCTTCGTTGCTCATATGGACAGGGATATCGCTTCCCTTCTATCACCGAAAAATATCTGAACTCAGAAATTGGTGGCTTACCTGTTTTCTCTAACCCGAATCTTGAGCCCGAATCAAGCTGGAATGCTGAGATAGGTATAAAGCAAGGTTTTAAAATCAACAATTTTACCGGCTTTATAGATTTAGCAGCCTTCTGGCAACAGTATCAGAATACTATAGAAATTACATATGGCACATGGGGTTTTACCCCCGGCCCGGGTGGTACTTACAATGAGCTTAACGGATTTAAATACCTGAATATTGGCCCAACAAGAGTAAGGGGGCTTGAGCTTTCGGTGCCGGCGCAAGGAAAGCTTTCAAAAAACTGGGAGCTTGATGTGTTGGCGGGCTATACGTATACGGTGCCGCAAACGTTAGCGCCAAATTATGTTTATGCAACTGATAGCTTAGGGAATAAGCAAACCTATACCAATACCAGCACCAATACCGCCAATAATATTCTGAAATACCGTTTCCAGCATATTGCTAAAATCGATTTACAAATAACTTACAAGAGATATTCAATTGGCGGTGACTGGCGTTATTATAGTTTCATGCAGAATATTGATACTGTATTTTACGTGGACGACCAGATTGCGCATTACGGGATTCAACAATACAGGTTAGAGCATAACAGTGGTACTTCAGTATTTGATGCGCGTGTTTCAGCTGATGTTACCAAAATCTTCAAGATATCTTTTATAGTGAATAATGTTGCAAACCTCAGTTATTCGCTTCGCCCGCTTAAAATAGAATCACCCAGGGTGTTTATGGTGAAGTTGTCTGTCAAGGTCTGACATCAAGCTAACTTAAAAGCAGTTTCCTGTTTTATTTCTTTCATTACAAAGGAGCTTTGTACATTAGCAATGTTATCCAGTGACGATAGTTTGTCCATTACAAATTCCTGGAAACTGTTCATATCCTTGGTAATCACTTTTACGCTGTAATCAATGGTACCTGAAAGGCACTGTACTTCCATTACTTCATCAAACTTTACTATAGCTTTTTCAAATTTTGAAAGCATGCCTTGCGAATGTTCTTTCAGTTTCACGCTGCAAATAGCGGTAAGTCCCTTCTCAATTTGATTCTTGTCAAGCAGGGCGACATATTTCTGTATTATTCCTGCTTTTTCAAGTTGCTTTATACGTTCATAGGTAGGTGATACTGAAAGGCCTACCGAATCAGCAATCTCTTTAATGCTTTGCAGGGCATTTTTTTGCAGGCGGTTCAAAATGCGTTTATCAGTAGCATCGAGTTTATACATAGTGCAGAATTTTTTACTGTTTAGCTATATTATTCATATGTATTCAATATGAACGTTCTGAATTGGTACAAAATAAAGGAATATTTACTAAATAACATATATAAATCAAAAATAAAAACTGTTAATAGTAGTTTTGTAAAAAATAAATAAGTCATGAGACCATTGAAAGTTGCCATACAAGGCATAGCAGCATCCTACCATCACGAAGCATCTCGTCTTTACTTCAAAAACGAATTCGATATAATGGAGTGCAGCACATTTAAGAATGTGTGTGATAAACTGGCCACGAACGACATTGATTATGCCGTAATGGCCATTGAGAACTCCATTGCCGGTAGCATACTGCCAAATTACAACCTGGTTAAAGATTATGGGTTCTACATAATCGGTGAGTTGTACCTGCATATCGGGTTTCATTTGTTAACCAATAAAAATGTGGTGTTAAGGGATATAAAATGGGTGGAATCGCACCCTATGGCTATAGCGCAGTGTATGGAGTTTCTCTCTAAGCATCCTGAAATGACTATAGTAACAAGTGGTGATACAGCCACAGTGGCTAAGAAAATCAAGGAAGGAGATTATACTGATAGGGCTGCTATTGCAGGCACAGGAGCCGCAGAATATTACGACCTTGAAGTACTTAGGAATAATATTGAAGATAACCCGGAGAACTATACCAGGTTCTTAATAATTGCAAAGCACTGCCCGTACGATGAAAAGGCCGATAAGTCGACTATAAGTTTTGAATTGCCGGATGGTGTAGGGCAATTATCGGGTGTATTGAATATTATAAATGAATATAAGGTGAATTTGAGTAAAATACAGTCAGTACCGGTTCCGGGTAGGCCCGATAAATATTCTTTTTATCTCGATTTGGAGTGGGAAACCAAGGATCAGCATGAGTACCTGTTGAAAGAAATAGAAAAAGTAACCAGGGGATTTGCGTTCATGGGGCAATATAAGAAGGATGTAATTAATACTCCGGAGTTAAAGGAAGTTAAGATTCAGAAAGGGAAATTTGTTTTAGAAACAGCATAACCACAAATATTTATGAAATGGAAACAACAATGGAAATAAACGTGAAAAAGAACAGTATTGTTATGTTGAATGAAGGTAAACTGGTCTATCGTAACTCAAAGCTATGTATGACAAAGGATTTGGGCTTGCATGGCAATATGTTCGGCGGAAAAATGATGTCGCTAATTGATGAAGTAACATCAATATTTGCGTGTGAAATATGCGATACACCGCGTATGATAACAAAGAAGATTGAAGAGGTGATTTTCGAAAGGCCCGTCAAGGTGGGCCAGATAATTAAAGTCTATTGCGGAATTGAAAAAATCGGGAACACATCAATAACCATTAAGGTAGAGGCAAGGGGCTATAACGTATATACCGAAGTCGAAAAACTTGTCTGTTCAACCCGAATGATTTTTGTACGAATAGATGATGAAGGGAATGCCATCCCCATTTCTGACAAAATAAGGGGAAAATTTAAAAAGGAAGTTAACTTATAGTGCAGTAAAGAACGTTTAACAATCTGAAAAATGAAACTCAAATTAAATATAAAACCTGTAAGCGAATGGCTGCCTGGACTAAAACACCCCCTGGTAATAGCAGGCCCATGCAGTGCTGAAAGTGAAATACAGGTAGCTGAAACTGCAATTGCAATAAAAGAAGATACCAACTGTAATGTATACAGGGCAGGTATATGGAAACCCCGTACGCGCCCCGATTGCTTTGAAGGAGTTGGTGAGCAGGGGCTACAATGGTTAAAGGCTGTTAAAACTATTACCGGTATGTATACAGCTACCGAAGTGGCAAATGCCGGGCACGTTGAGGCATGCCTGAAACACGGAATAGATATTTTGTGGATTGGGGCAAGAACGACTGTTAACCCTTTCCAGGTACAGGAGATAGCCGATGCGTTAAAAGGGACTGATGCTGTGGTACTGGTTAAAAACCCTGTGCATGCCGACATACAGTTATGGGCCGGGGCATTGGAGAGAATTAATAAAGCAGGCATTACTAAGTTGGGCGCTATTCATCGTGGGTTCCATGCATTCGAAAGTGCACCGTTCAGGAATATACCGTTGTGGCAATTGGTAATTGAATTGAGAACGGCTTGCAAAGAATTACCCATTATTTGCGACCCGAGCCATATATGCGGGAACACTGAGTTGATACCCTATATTTCGCAAAAGGCAATGGATATGGCATTGGACGGGCTAATGATTGAGACCCATATTCAACCGGGTATAGCAAAGAGCGACGCCAAACAGCAATTAACACCTTTGCAATTGAAGAGATTATTGAATACGCTGATACTTAGAAAACCGGATAGCGAAAGCGCTGAATTTAAAAGCAGCCTTGAGGCCTTGCGCGAAAAGATAAACTCGGCTGACGAGCAACTGCTGCTGGTTCTATCGCAGCGCATTGATTATTCAAAGAAGATAGGGGAGTACAAAAAGGCAAATAACATTACTATACTGCAGGTAAACCGTTGGGAAGAATTGCTGAAAAATAGAATGAATCTTGGGCAGGTAATGGGATTAAATTCAGAATTTGTAAAAGAAATGTATAGCCTGATACATGAGGAATCAATACAAGTGCAAACAGAAATAATGAATGTAGGTAGGAATAATGCTATCCGTAAAGGGGAGCTTGTATAAATTTAACGGTTAGTAAACGACATTTAACCCTAAAAACTCGTATTTTCGCTATAAGTGATTATGCTTAAAGGCGATATGAAAGTTTTAAGGCCACTGTTAGTTTGTATTTTTACTTTAATGCAGGTTCTGCGTGCACAAGGTGCTAACCTCACCGGCAAAATAACCGATGAGGCGGGGCAACCCCTTCCTTTTGTAGTAGTATATATTGATGGTACCACTTATGGCACCACAGCAAATGTCGATGGTATTTATTCCCTTGAATTAAAACCGGGCAAGTATACAATCGATTACCAGTTAATAGGATATACACAACATAAAGAGGCGGTTGAAATAATTAACTCGAATGTTACTCTTAATGTTCAGTTAAAGGCTGAAGGCATTAAGATGAGCGAAGTAGTGGTGAATGGTAATGCCGAGGACCCTGCTTATGGAATAATTCGCAAAGCGATAGAGAAGAGAAAATTTTACCTGGAACAGGTTGATGCCTATTCTTGCGATGTATATATAAAGGGCTTACAGCGTATAACCAAGCATCCGCAAAAAATATTCGGACAGGAATTGCATTTCAATGAGCTTGATTCTACTTCAGGAATTATTTACTTGTCGGAATCGGTTTCCAAGTTCAACTTTAAGCAGCCCGATAATATCAGGGAGGAAATGATATCATCGAAGGTAAGTGGCAATAACCAGGCCTTCAGCTACAACCAGGCATCGGATATGCTGATTGATTTCTATAAGAACATAATACAGATTGATGTATTAAGTGAGCGTGGGCTAGTATCTCCTATAGCCAATGATGCCATGTTCTTTTATAAGTATCATTTAGCCGGTTCGTTTGTTGAAAACGGCAAGGTGATAGACAAAATTCAGGTTATCCCCAAACGCAGTTACGACCCTGTTTTTAGGGGATATATTTACATACAGGAAGATACATGGCGCATACACAGCACCGATTTGTATTTGACTAAAGATGCCCAAATCAATTTCATCGATACCTTATTTGTAAGCCAATCGTACTTACCGGTAACGCCTGATGTGTGGATGCTCTTTTCAAATAAATTCAGGTTCAACTTCAATATTTTAGGAATACAGGGCAATGGAGTTTACGTATCGATCAATAAGAACTATGTGCTAAACCCCGATTTCCCTAAGCACTTCTTCAATGGAGAGGTGATGAAGATTGACGATGATGCAAATAAGAAAGATTCATCATACTGGAACCAGACACGCCCTGTGCCACTTACCAAAGAAGAAGATAAAGATTATGTACGAAGGGATAGCATACATGCAAAGCACGAAACCAAAGAGTACCTTGATTCTGTTGATGCAAGGCGGAATAAACTAAAGCCATCAGCTATTTACCGGGGCTACCGTTATTTCCAGCGCTATAAAAAACAGACATGGTTCGTGTCTCCCCTCATCCAGACTATAGGTTTTAATACGGTGCAGGGTTGGAATGGGGGATTGAGAATAGGTTATAATAAGGAATATGAGGACAACAGACGTCTTACTATTATAACATCGGCCGGGTATGGGTTTTCAAATCAGCGTTGGCTGGGCGATGGATATGTTTACTATTCATATAATCCTGAGAAGCTGTCCTATTTCTATATAGGAGGAGGAGTGAAACCTGTGCAATTTAATGATGCAGCCCCTATTACCCCATTCCTTAATTCGCTTTTTACCTTGTTCGAAGACCAGAACTATATGAAGCTTTACCAGAAAGCCAGTATTCACGCTGCTCATTCTACGGAGTTGGTGAATGGTTTAAAATTTACAGTAGGCTCAGAATATGCTTACCGTACCCCACTCATGAACACTACCGATTATAAACTTGTACAGGTTGGCTCAAGACAATATACTTCAAACGACCCTCAATCGTCCACAAACGATTCTTCGTCTTTCCAGCATAATACCTCATGGACGGTTTGGGCGCAGTTTAAAATCAGCCTGAAGCAGAAATACTATACCCTACCGCACCAAAAAATAATAGTAGATACCAAGTATCCTATTATAACACTCGATTATCGGAAAGCTATTGGTGGTATTCCCGGGCTTAGTGCCAATTACGATTACGCAAAGGTTACCATATCAGGGAATATTAATTTTAAAATGTTTGGTGAAACCGAATATAGTGTGGCTGCAGCTCAATTCCTTACCGAGAAAGATGTTTGGTTTATGGATTATCATCATTTCAATGGCGATGAGATTATTTTTTCTTCATTTGCGTTGAACAGTTACCATTTGTTGGACTATTATAAATACAGTACGGCAGGCCCGTCTATTGAAGCACATGTTCAACATAATTTCCATGGTTTTCTTTTTAACAAAGTTCCATTGTTGCGCAAACTGAAGTTGAATGAAATGGTGGGAGTGAATTACCTGGTTACCGATGTGATACAATATTACGAGGTATTTGTCGGGGTGCAGAAGTTCAATGCCTTCAGGGTCGATTTTGCCACTTCGTTTGCCAATAATGCCAAGGTTACTGAAGGAATACGCATTGGCATAGGGTTTTAGGGCTGTGATTGCTGTCACATACCCCGTTTTTGTATAAAGCGTATCTTTGCACCTCATTACTAAAAACGATGGCTAAAAAGACAGAATTCTTTTATACGGAAGAAAAGGACCTTCACTTTGTGCGGCCGCTGGAGATTATCCGTGAGCATCCTGAAATAAGGAGCTATATGGGTAGGAACAGAAATACTTTTTGGGTGACATTTATATTGGTTACCCTGCAGTTAGGTATTATGTACCTGGTTCATAACCTGGCATGGTATTGGGTATTGATAGTAGCTTATCTGGCAGGTGCTTTCCTGGTACATGCATTGTTTGTAATGGTGCACGAGTGTTCACATAACCTTATTTTCCAGAAGAAGCAGAATAATACGCTGCTGGGTATTTTTGCCAATATGGCCATGTTCTTTCCAAGTTCAGTTTCATTCCAGCGTTACCACCTTAAGCACCATGCTCACCAGGGAGTACATGAATATGATGCCGATTTACCATCGGAATGGGAAGCTCGTCTTGTCAATAACAGCACTTTAGGTAAAGCATTATGGTTATTGCTTTATCCTGTAATTCAAACCTTGCGCGTACCTCGTATGAGAGAGATAAAACCTTTTGATGGATGGGTGGCTCTTAATATTATAGCTGTAGTAGGTGTTGATGTGGCTGCGTGGATATTTTTAGGCCCAATGGCATTTGTTTACCTGTTTGCTTCCATGTTCTTTTCAGTTGGGCTGCACCCGCTAGGTGCACGCTGGGTACAAGAGCATTATATGACCAGCGATGACATTCAGGAAACCCACAGTTACTATGGTCCGCTTAATACTATTGCTTTTAACGTGGGTCACCATAACGAACATCATGATTTTCCTTCTGTTCCATGGAATAACCTTCCAAAAGTACGCCAGGCAGGAGCCAAGTGGTACAACAGCATTCCATATCATACTTCGTGGACAAAACTCTGGCTGAAGTTTCTCTTCGACAGAAACGTATCTATATACCACCGTATGCTCAGGAAAAAGCCTGAGAAAAAAACTGTAAAGGCTTAATAGAAGCATGGCAGAAAAAAGAATAGCCATTCTGGGTGCAGGTAGCTGGGCTACTGCATTGGTTAAGATATTTTCAAATAACGTGCCGCAAATTGCCTGGTGGGTTAGGAAAAAGGAAAATGTCGATTACATTAAAAAGTACAAACACAATCCCAATTACCTTAGCGATATTGAAATTGACCTTAACAAAGTCACCATTTATACTAACCTTAAGGAAGCAATAGCGAATGCCGATATATTGATAATTGCTGTGCCATCGGCATTTATGAGCGAAGCTTTTGCCGGAGTTAAGAAAGATGACTTTAAAGGTAAGCTTCTGTTCTCAGCGGTAAAAGGTACATTGCCCGATAAGAAAATGATGGTGAGCCAGTTCTTCCAACAGCAATTTAATATTCCAATTTCATCAATGGGCATCATAGCTGGTCCTTGTCACGCTGAAGAGGTGGCTATGGAAAAGCTTTCGTACTTAACTGTTGGCTGCGATGATTTGAAAGAAGCCCGCAATCTTGCCAACTTACTTACATGCCGCTATTTAAAAGCCGGAATATCTTCAGATATGTTAGGCATAGAATATGCAGCAGCCTTGAAAAATATTTTTGCTATTGCCAGCGGTATATGCCATGGACTAGGTTATGGCGATAACTTCCAGGCAGTGCTTGTCGCTAATGCCATACAGGAAATAAAGCGTTTTATTGATACGGTTCACCCTATACAAAGAGATACCAATGCTTCAGCTTATTTAGGCGACTTGCTGGTTACAGCATATTCTCAGTTTAGCCGAAACCGTACGTTAGGAAGTATGGTGGGTAAGGGCTATTCTGTGAAATACGCACAGATGGAAATGAATATGGTTGCGGAAGGATTTTATGCCGCTAAAACTATTTATACCATCAACCAGCAGTATAAAGTAGAGATGCCCATTTGCGAAGCTGTGTACAGAATACTGTATGAGAAAATGTCGCCCTCAGTAGAAATTCGTTTACTTGCCGAAAAGCTTGCGTAATGGAAACCTTAGCCAATTGTCCCATATGTAATTCTTCGGCCTTTACTCCTTTTATAGAGTGTACCGATTATACGGTAAGTAAGGATAAGTTCGCCATTGTACAATGCAGTTCATGCGGATTCAAACTAACAAACCCACGCCCTGCAGAAGAGGAAGCAGGGAAATATTACCAGTCGGAAGACTACATATCGCATTCCAATACCAGTAAAGGGCTTGTAAACAATATGTACCAGCGTGCAAGGAAGTTTACACTTAAGCGCAAATTGAAACTGGTAACTAAAGTCAGCAGTAAGCAACAGGGTAATTTACTCGACCTTGGTTGCGGAACAGGAGAGTTTTTAAATACCTGTAAAGAAGCCGGCTGGAAAGTGCAGGGTATTGAACCTTCGCCCGGTGCAAGGGAATTCGGAGCTAAACAATATGGTTTACAGGTCCATGAAATAAATAACTGGCAACCATTTGCCGATAATAGCTTTGATATAGTTACTGCATGGCATGTACTTGAACACGTTTACCAGATTGAAGAAACTATCAGGCAGGTAAAAAGAATATTATCACCCACGGGCACGTTTATTGTGGCACTGCCCAATTGCAGTTCAGCCGATGCAGCATTCTATAAACAATACTGGGCAGCGTATGATGTGCCACGCCATATATGGCATTTTACACCTAAAGATGTGAAAGCGCTTTTTGAAAAGCAGGGTTTTGCATTGAAAGAAGTATTACCCATGCCCCTCGATGCCTATTATATATGCATGCTTAGCGAAAAGTATAAAACAGGCAGCATTAATTATGGCAGGGCTGCTGTTCATGGCTGGGCAAGTAACCGCCAGGCCCATGCCAATGGCTCGACGTACTCAAGCCAGATATATATATTGAAGCCGGTTAAATAAGGGTTACTATCTTTGTTCCGTATTAGTTAAAGTTACCTGTGACTTTATAAAACACTTTTATGAAAACAAAGACTCCCAAAGAAAGTTACGCTATATCAACCCACCTTGTATTGCCCAATGAAACTAACCTGTTAGGCAACCTTATGGGTGGAAGGTTATTACACTGGATGGATATTACTGCTGCCATTGCAGCACATCGCCATAGTCAACGTGTGGTGGTAACGGCATCGGTTAACCATGTATCGTTTGAACGTGCTATAAAGCTGGGCGATTATGTAACCATTGAAGCAAAGGTTTCCCGTGCATTTAATACATCTATGGAAGTATTTTTAGATGTAACCGTAGAGACAGGTTTTACCGGTGAAAGGGTAAAATCGAATGATGCAACGTATGTATTTGTTGCTGTAGACCAGGTGGGCAGGCCTATTGAAGTACCGCAGTTGACTCCCGAAACTCCACTGGAAAAAGAGCGGTATGATACGGCGTTAACAAGAAGGCAATTGAGCCTTCTATTATCAGGTAAGGTAAAACCTGATGCAGTTCCCGAACTAAGAGATTTATTGCTTGGAAAAAATAAATAATCATGGCTCTGAAAATATATACCAAAACGGGTGACAAAGGACAAACATCTTTGTTAGGTGGTACCCGTGTGCCCAAGCACCATATTCGTATAGAAGCTTACGGAACGGTTGATGAGCTGAACTCATGGATTGGCCTGTTGCGCGATTCGATTACTGATAAACATGTACAGGGTATATTGATAGAAGTACAGGACAGGCTTTTTACAATGGGTTCTTCATTAGCATCTGACCCTGAGAAATCGAAAGTGAAGATACCGCACTTAAGTGAGGAGGACGTTACCTTGTTTGAAAAAGAGATAGATGCCATGGATGCTGTGCTTCCGCCTATGAAGAACTTTGTATTACCTGGTGGACATCAAACAGTATCATACTGCCACATTACCCGCTGTGTTTGCCGTAGGGTAGAACGCAGGGTTATTCACCTAGCCGAAAATGAACAAGTGGATGAACTGGTAATAAAGTACCTCAACCGCCTTTCTGATTACCTGTTTATGCTGGCCCGTAAGCTCACCCAAGACCTGAAAGCTACTGAGGTTCCCTGGAAGCCCAAGATGTAATATGCAGCGCATAGCTATTCTAGACCTGGGCACAAACACCTTTAACCTCCTTGTAGCAGAGAAAGGTAAGGATGGCAACCCTGTATTTATTTATTCGAAAGAGTTACCTGTAGAACTGGGTAAAGGAGGAATACATAAAGCGCATATTACGGCTGAGGCTATAGAAAGGGCCATAAAAGCATTGCATGCCCACCGCAAAACCATGACGGAACATGGTATTAAAGACCAATATGCTTTTGCTACATCGGCTGTGCGAGGCGCTGAAAATAAGAAGGAGTTTACTGAAAGGGTCTGCATTGAAACCGGAATAGAGATTAATATATTATCGGGCGAGGAGGAAGCTAAATGGATATACGAAGGTGTAAAACATGCATCGGTATTAGGTAAGCATACTTCGGTGATAATGGATATTGGCGGCGGCAGCACTGAGTTTATTTTTGCAAATGATAAAGAGATATTCTGGAAGAAGAGTTACCCGCTTGGTGTAACCAGGCTTTATGAGATATTCCGGAAGGCAGACCCGCTTATTCATAAACAAGAGGAAGTAAAGGAGCATATTACGGACATGCTGCAAGATATGTTTGCGGCGGGTGAACAATTTAGACCAGTTAATTTAATTGGCTCTTCAGGTTCATTCGACAGTTTTGCGGAAATTCTGCAGGCAAGGATAGGCGGTAAACAAAACCCAGGCAATGGCTTCGATTTCCCGATGGATGAGTTTGAAAAACTGCACCACCTACTCATGTCTTCAACCGTTGATGAGAGGCTGAAAATGAAGGGGCTTATTGAGATGCGTGCACCCATGTTTGCTTATTCATCTATTCTTACCAAAACAGTTCTTGATAAATTAGCAATTAAACAGATGAGGTTATCACATTATGCTCTGAAAGAAGGCATAGCAGGGCATTTGCTGGCTAAATTATAAAGTCTTATTAAGCAGTTTTGATGAGCCAAGCAGTTTTTGAAAGTGCTTATCTGTATAAGCTTTTTTAATCAGCTCTATATGGCCCATGTGGTGGCAATCGGAACCTACAAAACTTATCATGTCGTGTTCAATAAGCCATTGTGCTGCCTTTTTTGTCATAGGTGAATAATGCCCTGTAACCGAGTTGATGTTCATCTGCAGGTAAACCCCGCGCCCGGCCAGCTCTTCGTATTTTTCAAAATCGTTTTGCCAGAAGCCATAACGCTCAACGTGGGCCAGCACAGACTTGTAGCCCTGTATGCCCATTTCAAATATCAATTCGTTTATATTATCGGGAGGGTTTATAAAAGGTATCTCCCACAATAAATATTTGTTGCCGAATGTCAACACGTTTTTTTCCTTTAGCTTCTTTTCAAATTCAAAGTCGTAGTAATATTCCGCGGCAGCTTCTACTTGTATAGTAAGCCCTGCTTCTTTCACTGCCTGTTTCACGTTCTTCAGCCCGCCCAAAATAATCTCGGGAGTGTTGCGGTATGAATCAGTCATTATGTGAGGCGTGGTAACTACCTTGCTGTAACCAAAGTCCTGCATAGCCCTGATAAGGTTAAGCGAGTCCTCCATAGTCTGCGCCCCATCGTCAATAGCGGGAATGAAGTGCGAGTGCATATCGGTTTTTAACACCGATAAATCAGGAAGGGGCAGTTCCTTCGTTTTATTAAAAATATCAAATAGTCCCATTAATCTTTATGCCGATAATATGTGTGCAATCTTCAAAAGTCCTTCGTTTATATCTACAGTATGCTTGCGGGTTTGTGTAAATGGAGTGTACACAATATGATTATTCACAAGCCCCGCCATCTCATTTTTTCTTCCCTGCAAAAGTCCTTCCATGGCCGCGTGCCCTAAGCGGCTTGCCAGCAAACGGTCGAAGCAGGTGGGGCTGCCACCGCGCTGCATATGGCCAATAACAGTAACTCGGGTGTCGTAATGGTGAAATTTCTTCTTTACTTTTTCAGCAATTTCAAATGCACCACCTTCTTTATCACCTTCGGCCACAATAATTATACACGACGATTTATGCCTCTTCCATCCATCTTCCAATCGCTGAATAACTTCATCAATATCTGTTTTGCTTTCCGGTATCAGTATGTCTTCTGCGCCGCAGCCAAGGCCACTGTTAAGGGCTATAAATCCTGCGTCGCGGCCCATAACCTCGACAAAAAACAGGCGATTATGCGATGCAGCCGTATCGCGTATTTTATCTACCGCTTCAATTACGGTGTTAAGTGCTGTATCGAATCCTATGGTATAATCGGTTCCAAATAAGTCGTTATCAATTGTACCCGGAGCGCCCATGCAGGGGATATTGGTAATATTCGAAAACTCCAGCCCGCCTTTAAATGTACCATCTCCGCCAATCAAAATAAGCCCTTCTATGCCGTCATCGGCTAACCTATTTTGCGCCTGCTCCATTCCCTCTTTGGTTTTGAAGCGTTCGCTTCGAGCCGTCTTTAATATAGTTCCTCCACGTTGTATTATGTTGCTTACTGAATGAGAATCCATAGGCAGGAAATCGCCATCCATAAGGCCATCGTAACCGCGGCGCACACCAACCATTTCAAGGCCGTGATACAAACCGGTGCGAATCACCGCACGCACACAGGCATTCATGCCCGGCGCATCACCGCCCGATGTAAGTACCGCTACTTTCTTCATACAGTTTGAGGTACTTTATAATTCTCCTTAAACCATTTCCATGTGGTTTCAATTCCATGCTTGAAATCTACTTCCGGAGCAAACCCTAAAAGTTCTTTGGCTTTATCAATGGCTGCTTTCGAGTCTTTCACATCACCTAACCTTGTTGGCTGGTAAGAGGGAGAGAGAGAAGAGCCTGCAAAGTTTTTTAATATGTGGAATAGCTCATTTACTGTGGTCTGACCGCCGGTGGCAACATTAAAGGCATTTCCACTTGCATTGTCGGGTGCGAACAAAGCTTTAATGTTAGCCTGCACCACATTCTCTACAAAAGTAAAGTCGCGGGTTTGGCTACCGTCTCCATAAATTACCGGAGGCTTATTCTGCATTAAAGCAGTTATAAAAAGCGGTATAGCTGCGGCATAGGGTCCAAACGGATTCTGCCTCGGGCCAAAAATATTGAAGTAACGCAAGCCTATTAAACTCATGCCATAATTGCGAGTAAACACCGATGCATATAACTCATTGCTGTATTTCGATACTGCATAAGGCGATAGCGGAATAGGCAAGTCGGTTTCACGCTTGGGCAACGATTTACTGTCTCCGTAAACCGATGAAGAACTTGCATAAACCAAACGCTTAACACCTGCATCGCGGGCTGCAACCAGCACATTTAAAAAGCCTGTAACGTTTACCTCGTGCGTGGCTATGGGGTTAGCAACCGAGCGTGGCACCGAGCAGAGAGCGGCTTCGTGTAAAACGTAGTCAATGCCCTTGAATACCTTTTCGCAAGTGGCTTTATCGCAAATGCTGCCCTGTATAAACTCAAAGCCTTTGTGTTTTTCAAATGGCTTTATATTGTCAATGTTGCCGGTGGAAAGGTCGTCGAATACCACAACGCGTTTGGCATTATGGTTCACAAGGTATTCGGTAAGGTGAGAGCCGATAAAGCCCGCGCCCCCGGTTACAACAAATGAATAGTCGCTTAAATTAACGGAATGGAACTTCTTGTTCTGCACTAAATCTTTTGGTTTTGCAAAATGTATGTCTGCTGCCAGCTTTGCGATAGGGGTATCGTCCAGTTCTTTTCGAACTCGGCTTTGGTAGCTACAAGGTTGTTAAATACTATAGTATCGGGGGTTATCTTTCCTTCTTCGGCAAGGCGGCTAAGCTGGTCGAGTGTGCACGATACCACGTTGCCATTGTCCATATAAGCCACAAGGCTTCGGTTCAGCATAGTTACGCCTAACTTGCCCTCGAGTTCTTTTATAAAGCGCACCGATGTATCAATAGCGCGGCCACACATATTGTCGCCCTCTTCGTCGGCCATGAAAACCAGGAAGCGGTTATGCAATAGCTTTGAGTGCGATTTAAGCAGGCTGCCATGGCTCAGCCAGTTATCGGTAAAGGCTGTAAGCGCCTCAGTAACAGTTTTTTGCTCCTCGCCTGTAAACTCGCGTTCTGCCTGGAAAATCCACACCTTCGATGCAGGGGCCATTTGTTCGTAAGCTGTCATACTTGTTCTTTAAATCGACTACTAATTTACCATTTATTTCGATACCAGCCTTGATACCTCCAGGCTGTCCCCGCATTCCTGCAAAAGCTGTTCCATACTCTTCTGTAAAACAGGGTGCATAAGGCCAGGCGCCAATTCATTTAATGGGTTAAGCACAAACCTGCGGCTTTGCAAATGGGGGTGAGGTACTATTACTTTTTCTGTTTCTATTATATCATTATTAAAGAACAAAATGTCTATATCAATGGTGCGTGGTTCATAGCGTTCGGCGGTACGTATGCGGCCCAATGCTGACTCAATTCCAAGTATAGTATCCATTAATGTATCTGCATTTAATGCAGTCTCCAGCAATACCACCTGGTTTAAAAAGTCGGTGCTGTCGGTCATTTGCCAGGGCTCGGTTTCATAGACTGATGAGCGCTGCACCACCTTGCCTGCTTTTTCATTCAGCAGTTCTATGCTTCGCTGCAGGTTCTCTTCCCGCCTCCCCCTGTTGCTCCCTAACGATATGTACACCCTATTCATAGTACAAAGGTAGTTTTTTACCCCTCTTTCGGCTTTTGTCATTCTGAGTGTAGCGAAGAACCGCAAAGCGCTCACGAATTCCTTAACAAAACGATTTGAACATGAGTAATCTGCCGGGTTAATTTGTTCTTTGGGCGTGCCCCCTTTGGGGTCGGGCTATTCGCTATTACTCCTCGCTTCGCTGTGGGGTAACCGCTTCTATCCCTCACGCAAATACCTGTGGAGTTCTGTTTTAGGGAACGCCCAAAGCTTAAAAACTCAAGACGAAAATTTATTGATTGTGAATCAATACCTTAAAACGGTTTAGGAGATTCTCTCGTATAATATCAACGAAATATTACCCAAAAGTTATGGTAATGTTAAATAATGTCCCTACATTCGTGTAACTCAAAAATTAACCCTGGTATGAAAAAGATAAAGTTACTCACTGTATTAGCCTTATTTGCAGGGCTTTCTGCAAACATTAGCGCGCAAAAAAACGTTACCAAGTACATTAAAACTTACTTTACCCAAGCACCCGATAACACATTCTCGAGCGGTGTTAAAGCTGTGTATTGTAACAACACCATTTTCGATACGCTGGCGGCATACATTAACAAAGCAAAGTACACCATCGACATTGCCATATATGAATATGAAACCTGGAGCGGAGACCCCATCTACACCGCTATCAACAATGCATACAGCCGTGGTGTAAAAATACGCCTGATACAAGATAACGGATATGCTTCAAAGAACACAGGTGTAGCAAAGCTCAACTCTTCCATACCTACGCTTACCAGCCCTGCACCCGCTTCTGCACCTTGCGGTGGCAGCTACAACATTATGCACAACAAGTTTGTTATAATAGATGAATACGCTACTGCCGACACAACCAATACGTATGTATGGACAGGCTCACCCGACTGGGACCAGGCTATGAGCCAGGGCGACTACAACAACTGCATAGTGTTCCAGTCGAAGGTGCTGGCAAGGGCATTCACCAACGAGTTCGACATTATGTGGGGCGACACAACCCACGGCGGAAAATCAAGTTCATCGGGCAAATTCGGCCCATGCAAGCCCAACTCGGGCACACACAAGTTTACTATTGGCGGGTCCGAGGTTGAACTTTACTTCAGCCCCAGCGACAGTGTGAACAACCATATAGTAAAGGAAATTGAAACAGCGCAAACTGATCTTTACTGCGGCATGTTTACCTTTACCGAAACTACCGACGCCACAGATATTGTTAACGAGCACAAGGCCGGCGCCTTTGCTGCAGCCATACTCGACAACTACAGCAGCGGAAGCTATACGCCTTACACCACCATTTTACCGGGCGGCCTTGGCAGCGACTTCCAGGGTTTTGTAAGCAGCAGCTACCTTTACCATAACAAGTACCTTATTGTAAACCCTTCGGCCCCGTGCCAGAACCCTGTTGTGCTTACCGGCTCGCATAACTGGACATCTTCTGCTGACCAGGAGAATGACGAGAACACTGTGATAGTACATAACGACACCATTGCCAACCAATACCTGCAAGCCTTTGCGGGCGACTTTAAAACCATAAGCGGCAGCTCATTGGCTACTACCAAGAATCCTTGCAAGCCCACAGGCATTGATGAACCGGCAACCGAATTGCAGCTCGATGTGTTCCCTAACCCATACAGAGGCAACGTAACCATTAGCTATACCCTGGCGCAAGACACTAAGGTAACCATGTATGTTTACAACATAATGGGCGAGAAGGTGGCTACACTGGTTGACGCGAATCTCGAAAGTGGCCAACACCAGTTCCAATTCAACGGTGCTTCTTCAGGTGTTTACATTCTTCAGGTTAATGAGGGTGGGCGCATCTATACCAGGAAGCTGATACAAGAGTAACTCCCTACAGGTTTTTATATACAAGGCCCTGGCAATAAATGTCAGGGCTTTTTTTCTTCGCCCGCCGTAGTTTTACACGAAGGCCGGGTCGCCCACCGTAGCCGTTACTTCGTAATTGCGAGGCTGTTTTAGCAGGCGTGGCAATCTCAGTATTCAATCTCGCGCAAGGCGCAAAGGTTTTACCGCACATTCCCGGTAGCCATAGGGTGAGGTCGCAGTTTTAAATAAGTTATTGATTTTCAATATTTTAAACGAGGTAACACTTTTTGATACTTTTGAGATGTTATATAATTGATATTCAACGTTTTGAATAACTGTTACCCCGCCGAATCTGTTACCCCGTGTTACCCCGTTAGCTATACACTATGATATATTCTTATATTTCTTTTTAGAGTCTTTTTTACAGCTAAATACACGAAGTATAAATATTACATCTTCCTCAACGCTGTATATAATAAGATATGGGAATTTTTTAATGTACTTCTCTCTTGTGTATTTGTACTTATTCGGATATCCCAAGGGAGCTAACTGTATTTCCCGTGAACATTTGAAAACAGTATCGGCAAATTTTTCTCCTAAGCCTTTTTGTTGTTTTTCATACCAGGTTTTTGCCTGTATTATATCATTAACAGATTTATCAGTAAATATTAAACGATGCCTCATTTTTTACTTACAATCCTTTTTGCCGATTCTAAGGTGTAGTATTTTAATTTACCTGCCTTATGTTCAGCCAGGGTTTTATCTAATTCCGCCTTTTGTTCCAAGGTAAGCAGGCTTTCACGCCCTTCTTCCTCTTTATACGATTTCAGCATTTTATAAATTACCTCTAATGCCTTATCATCAATATCATCTATATATTGATGAGCCTTCTTTCTTAATGCAACTGCTGTCATAGCCAATTATATTAAATGTGTATAATACAAAGTTACTTATTTCGTAGCATTTATTTTTATAATCCCCCACTTGTTTTCAACAACCCCTATTATAGGATTAAGGAATCCCGATAGCTATCGGGAGGAATAAGCCGGGAATAAGTTTACTTACTCCTTATTCCTTACACCTCTTCTACTGGCATAAAAAACAATAACTTATCAATGAAATAACAATGCATAAACAATGCAATTATCAATAAAACGCCATTGATACTGAATTTGCAAGTGGCTGAAAACCAATAAGGAGTTATTGATATATCAATGTTTTTTCATATTATTTGGTTTACTATGAAGTGTGTCGAATAGCGTCTACTTCAAAATTGTTAACTTTTTACATTTGGTTATTAAATTTATTTCACCGCAGAGGTCGCAGAGTAAAATCAGCGCAAAGAACGCAGAGTTTTTCATTTTTAATTCCTCATTTTTAATTGCCTAACGCAAAGTTAAGCCTAATGTTTACTATATTAAATAAAAAAGTGATAAAGTTTTTAACAGGTCAATCCATCACTAACGACTAATGACTGTCGACTAACGACTACCTATTTTCATTCTTACTTCTTACCTATTACTTCTTACTTTCTTTCGCTCCATATCGTATTGCCTCTTCAAGTACATCAATGTTTATGTCTTTCAGTGTTTTGAACTTAATGCAGTACCCTGTTACGCTGGCCTTGCCCAGTTTTTTTCCAAACGTTTTGGCTAAGTAGGTCTTATCTTTTATACCGAGTATATAGACAGAGATGCCGGTTTTGTTTGCGCTCAAACCAATCTGAAAAAAATCTTTGGTCTTTCCGTCGGCATATTTTATGGTGTAAAGCCCGTAGCCTATGGTAGGGTTGTTAACGGTTTTATTCTCGCTGTTTTTACCGGTGTCGAACCATAGTTTACAGCCCGATAAAACTTTAAGTATGCGCTTGTGCAACTCTTGTATTTCGCTGCGCTTTGGTTCAGCCAGGCTGGTAATGTACTCTTCTATTTGTTCTTTTATGCTCATAAAATATTCAATTATGGTTGCTTACTCTGCTCTTCAAATTTCGCATTGTTTTTTAATATTCCCACAGAAAGGAATAGCCTGAGTGCAAATAATCGAGCAGCATTAATATTACAAAGGGCATTTCAATAATTAAAATCCAGTAATACTTTTTTTGATTATTGATGAATTGAACAAATAAATCGGCTATGAATAAAAATACTATTGTAATAACCTTTGAAAATATAAGGATTGCCCCTGTTAGTCCGTCAATCTGACCGCGCTCCTGGCTATGCAGGTAATTTATTGTTAGAGGTATTAATACAAGGAGGTATATAATAACTAAGTGAAAAGGAGATAACCTATACTTTTTTCTGGGTCTAGTGGTGTCCATTTGTTATATTATTTCAAACAAAAGTTACACAAAGTTCGTTATTCAATTTCTTTAGTAAAAATAACAATAAAAAAATACAATGAGCCCTCTCTACAACCCTCTCCCAGCGCGGTGTCCATTGTTAAATACAGCGATTTACAATGAATGGGTTAAATCTTTGATTTTCAGAATATTATGTAATAATTTGATTCTCTCATGGTTCCGCCTGATTGCTAACCGCTAGTAGTTTCGCTTAGAAAAGAGAAACCTGATGTTTGTTTTCAACAGGGTATAATGCTAAAATCCTTATCTATCAAATATGAACTTTAACTATAATTTTGTATTATAATGGGTAAGCCATATTAATTTCTTTCACTCAAAAAGTCGATATTTTAATATAAAAATGCATTTCAGTACGTAAAAACTGCATCTTAGGACGAGTTTTGTTGAATGAGTAAAAATCTTTTTTATGTTAAGGGGCTGAAATTTATCATATAAAAGAAGATTAATTAGAAAACTAAAACAAATCAAATGAGCCAAGAAGTAAGAACCTTGAAACTTAAAGATTTAGTCTTATGGACTGAAAATCCAAGAGACCCGATTGATAAAGACGCAAAAGATCAAGATGTTGTAAACAGAGCTATAGATGGGCAGCATTCTAAATGGACTCTCAGTAAGCTTGCGTTTGAAATGGGGGACTACTATGATTTTAGTGAACTGCCAACAGTCGTATTTCATGGTAAAAGACCAATAGTGTATGATGGTAATCGAAGAATTATACTTGGCAAATTAAAACATGGATATGTAAAGCATGATCATTTTGACATTTCAAATCTTCCCAATTTTCCTTCTGAAATACCATGTAATGTCTGTTCTGAGAAAATTGCTTTAAAAAATGTATTGAGAAAACATGGAGAATCAGGTTCATGGCAACCGCTTGAAAGGGATATGTTTCTACATAAATTCATGCATCAAGAAAAAAGTATTTTTCTTGTGCTTGATGAAAATACAGGATTAATTAGTACACATAATCACTTGAATCAACGTTACGTAAAAGACGAAATTTTCACTAATGAAAACCTTAACGCTTTAGGTTTTGAAATAAAAGGTAATAAACTTTTTAGCGTTTTTTCAGATAAAGAGGCAACATCAATACTCGCTGACTTATCCAAAAAGGTAGAGGATAAGCAAATTACTACACGGAATAATAGAGGTAAGGTTTTTGATGTGCTTGATAAGAAACATCAGCAACTAATTGATGAGAGTAAAGAAAATGAAGCCACCCCGGCAAAAATAGATTTTAGAAAAGATAAAAAAGGGAAGAAGGGGAAAGCGAAACAAAAATTAACAAAACGCAGACTTAAAAATGATGAATTGCTGTTTGGGGCAAAATTATATTTAATTTCTGGTGACGTTAATGAGCTATATAGGGGTATTGATGACCTGTATGGTTATTATCTTAATGATAAAGATAAATTATCTTCTTCTTTCCCAGGTTTAATTAGAATGGCACTGCGTTTGCTATGCGAAATGGCTGCCAAAGAGGAAGATTTAAGGATAGATGAATATGTCAAGAAGTATTTTGCTAATGCTAAAAAGGAGCTCAATACCGATGAAAAGACTACACTTTCTAATCAAAATGTCTCCGATGCTACTATTGTTCAGTTATTGCATACTGGAGCACACAATTATAAATCATCTAATAATATTGCACAGACAATTGCGATTTCGATTATTCTCGGAGAAATGATTAAAATAACACATGGAAAAGCAGAATAGCCGCAAAATATATTCACCGTTAAGGTATCCAGGTGGGAAGGGTTGTATTTTTCCATTTGTTTCTGATTTATTTTACGAGAATCAATTAATAGGTATGAATTATGCAGAACCATATGCAGGAGGGGCTGGGCTTGCCCTAAGGCTGTTATTTGAAGGCTATGTGGAAAAGATATATATTAATGATATAGATAAATCTATTTATTCATTTTGGAATGTAGTGCTAAATAGGCCTAAGGAATTTTGTAAGTGGATTAGAAATGTAAAAATCGATATTAACAGGTGGGAGTATTATAAGGATATGCAATCTAACATAGTACGTATAGATGAATTCGAATTAGCTAAATCAACTTTTTTCCTCAATCGCACAAATATTTCTGGTGTAATTAAGGGAGGGGCAATTGGGGGCAAAATGCAAGAGGGGAAGTATAAATTGGATGCTAGGTTTAATAAAGCAGACTTGATTAATCGAATAATGAAAATTGCTGAATTAAAAAGTCGAATAGCTGTTTCGAATTTGGATGGGATTAGTTTTCTAAAAAAAATGGACAATAAAAAAGAAGACATTTTTATATATTTAGATCCACCCTATTTCCAAAAGGGCGCAGATTTATATATGAATTTTTACAAGGAAAATGATCATAAGAAATTATCAAAACGAGTTGCTAAATTGAAAAAGAAGTGGATGGTTTCTTATGATAATCAAGAGTTTATATTAAATCTTTACGCTGAACAAAAAAAAATAACCTACAAACTTTCACAATGTGCTTCAAATAGAATTGGTGATGAAATTTTGATTTTTTCTAATAAAATCGATTTTGCCAGTTCAATTAGTGCATTAAAAAGCCCAATGATATTAAATCAATTGTGTGTACAATAAAATTTATTAAACAAAGGCATGGAAAATAAAACAGAAAACCTATCTATAGTAGTTGATGAGTCTAATGCTGAAAAAACACGTCACTTTTTGGATATATATGAAATGGAAACCATTATTGGCGATAGTGATAATAAATTCTATTTAGGCACGAAGGAACCAAGAATTTGCCGATTCTGTAAGAAGAATGAAAAAGAAGTTACATTTAAAATGGATGCCCATGTTATGCCGCAATTTATGGGTAATAGGAACTTACTGTCCTATTTTGAATGCGATGAATGTAATAGCCTTTTTAGTAACTATGAAGATTCATTTGCAAACTTCCTTGGTATCACTAGAACCTTTGCTCAAATCAAAGGACAATCAAGAAAGGTTCCTAAATTTAAGGACCCAAGAACTGGGATTGAAGTTTACCTTTCTGATACAGGCATACAATTGACAACTGTAGAGGGTAAGGATTCAATAAAAATTGATGAAGAAGGCAAGTCCTTAGAAATTACTACAACACGGCCAACTTACATCCCTATTCATATTCCTAAAGTACTTATAAAGATTGGGTTATCTATGTTACCTGATAGTGCGGTTGAAGATTATGATCTTACAAGGAAATTTATTTTACAGTCAGACAAAGACATTAATTTCAATAATAGTAATATGCTTCGCATATTTGGTTATTTCATCCCAGGGCCTCCTAAATTTCCAACACCATTTGCGCAACTTTATAGAAAAAAAACTGAAAAAGCTGAGCTTCTTTGTCCTTCAAGGCAATTGATACTTTTTTATGCGAACTATTACTTTCAAATGGTGTTACCTTTCGCTGATTCTGATAAAAACTTACAGGGGAAGCAAATTAATGTTCCACTTTTCCCTTTACTTGTTGATAAGTCTTATATGGATAAATATGGTGACTATAGAAGGCTTAATCTTAATTTAACAAGTAATCAAAAGAAGAAAGGCGAAGAGCATAAAATTACATTCTCTTTTGAAGGCCTTACACAGACTTTATAAAGTATTAAAGAGTGCCACTTAATAGAAAATCTTACTTAATAAGCCTTTCGCTATTAAGGGTAGGTAACAATTAGTTCTTTTCATGGTGGGATAACGGGACTCGACTCCGTGCCGCCTTAGCTTTAGCGGTGGCGCAAAGGGGAACGCCCCATAAACAAAAATAGATTGCTTCGTTCCTCGCAATGACGGGCTGTTTTACATAATCAGATGCTTCGATAGGCTCAGTGTGATTGCCCTCCCCCTAACCCCCTTCAATAGGGTATAACTTCTCAAATCTTCAATCGTTAATCGATATTCGTTATTCCGGCTGTTCACACCCTACTTTTTGCTAATATTGCACAAGCAAAATACAACCCATGAAAAACTTCTTCGCCTCGCTGTTCGGAGCCATAATAGGAATCTTCCTGTCGTTCTTCCTTATATTCATAATAATAATGGGTATGATAAGCAGCGCGGTAAAATCGTTCAAGACCGAAAAACCCAATGTGGTAAGCCCCTCTAGCGTATTGGAAATAAGGCTAAACAAGGCTGTGCGGGAGCGCAGCGACGAACGTGGCTTCGACTTTAACCTGGGCGATGGTGAAAAGCGCTTTACCGAAAACTCGGGCCTTAACGATATTATAGCCGACATACGCCATGCCGCCACCGACAACAACATTAAGGGTATTTACCTTAACCTGGGCGATGTGCCATCGGGCCTTGCCACAGTCGAGGCGGTGCGCAACGAGCTGGCCAAGTTCAAGGAAACCTCGCATAAATTTATTATTGCTTACGCTTCGGGCTACAGCCAGAAATCGTATTACCTGGCCTCGGTAGCCGATAAGGTTTACCTATACCCTGAAGGAGAAATTTTCCTGAAGGGATTATCGGCGCAAATAATGTTTTACAAAAAAGCCCTCGATAAGCTGGGTGTAACCGTGCAGGTATTCCGCCACGGCCGCTACAAGAGCTATGTTGAACCGTTTATACTGGATAAAATGAGTCCCGATAACCGCCTGCAGACAAGGATGCTGCTGTCGTCGGTATGGGATAAAATGCTTACCGATATTGGCGCTAACCGTGGCATAACTGTAGGCGCTATAAACGAAATGGCCGACAGCATGAGCATACACTCGGCAGAACTGGCAGAGAGCCACAAGCTTGTGGACAGCCTGCTGTACCCCGACGAAGTGATGGATAAAATGCGCACCAAATTGGGCATAAGCGCCAGGCAGGATATATCGTTCATTGGCCTCGACGATTACCGCCAGACCTTTTATGAGCCCTACAGCAGCACTTCGAAAATAGCGGTGATATATGCCAGCGGCGATATAGTGCAGGGTAATGGCACCGATGAGGAAATAGGCTCGAACCGTATGTCGAAAGCCATACGCGAGGCCCGCCTCGACCCTGCAGTAAAAGCCATAGTGCTGCGCGTTAACTCTCCCGGTGGCGATGCGCTGGCTTCGGATATTATGTGGCGCGAAATTGACCTTGCTAAAAAAGCCAAGCCTGTGGTGGTATCTATGGGCGATTATGCGGCATCGGGCGGTTATTACATTGCCTGCGATGCCAATACCATTGTGGCCGAGCCTACTACCATTACCGGTTCAATAGGCGTATTCGGCCTTATACCTAATGCACAGCAATTGCTTAACGATAAACTGGGAATAACTGTTGATACCGTTAGCACCAACACACACGCTGCGGCCGGCTCGGTGTTCTACCCGTTGCAATCGAACGAAATGGCGGTGCTGCAAGGAGGCGTTGAGAATTTCTATCACACCTTTTTAAGCCGTGTGGCAGCCGGCAGGAACATGACCGTCGCAAATGTAGATAGCATTGCGCAGGGCAGGGTGTGGAGCGGGGCACAGGCCATAAAAATAGGCTTAGTAGATACCCTTGGCGGTATGGATGTTGCGTTGAAAATAGCGGCTAAGAAAGCTAACATAACTACCTATAGCGTGGAAGAACTGCCTGCGGCATCGAACGCATGGAAGAGGTTCCTGGCGCGTTTCAACCCCGAAGACATGGATAACAAAATACTGCAGGATAAGCTGGGCGACTTTTACGCCCCTGTGCAGGAACTGACAAAAGCGGCTACTACAAAAGGCATACAGGCACGTATGCCCTACCAATTAATAATACAATAAACCAAAAACTCAAAACAACCTATGCAAACATTAGTAGGAATTATGATGGGCAGCGCATCGGACCTGCCATTGATGAAAGAGGCGGCAGCCATATTGGAAAGCTTTGAAATACCTTTTGAAATTAATGTGCTGTCGGCTCACCGCACACCCGACAAAGCTATGGAATATGCGGCCAACGCTGCCAAGCGTGGCCTGAAAGTTATGATTGCCGGAGCGGGCGGAGCGGCTCACTTACCCGGTGTGGTTGCGGCTTTTACCCCATTGCCTGTTATCGGTGTTCCGGTTAAGTCGGCCAATTCAATGAGCGGGCTCGACTCACTGCTTTCTATAGCGCAAATGCCGGGTGGTGTTCCTGTTGCTACCGTTGCAATAGATGGCGCTATGAATGCCGGCATACTGGCTGCACAAATTATAGGTACAGGTAATCCTGAAATACAAAAGAAAGTTATTGCCTACAAAGAAAAACTGAAAGAGAAGATTTACAAGTCGGCGGAAGAAACCAACAAGCTCGACTTTAAGTTCCAGGTTAAGTACGCTGTAGTATAGCCTAATTAAAAGCAGCTGATGCGCTTAGAGTTTATACGTAGTCATTTGCCACGCTGGTTCATTCTGGTGATTGACACGTTTTTCGTTTTCTGCGCGCTCATTGTCGCTTACCTGCTCAGGTTCAACTTTCACATTCCGCAATCGGAAAGGGACACATTTGTATATGTGTTTCCTTTTGTGATTTGTTGCCGTGCGCTTAGCTTTTACATTACGGGCGTATATAAAAACATTATACGCTACACCGAAGCGCGCGATGTGCAGCAGATTGTGGTGGTGCTTACGGCGGTAAGTTGTTTTTTCGCGCTTGCGAACCAAATAACCTACCGCATTTTCTCGGGCCACTTTGCAGTGCCGTATTCTATCATCGCCATTGAGTTTATGTCTACCACCTTTATAATGATTGCCGCAAGGCTCATTTATAAGGCTACCTATTCCGGTACGTTTAACCCGGCTAAAACCAAGCGCAGCATAATTATTTACGGCGCCCGCGAAGCCGGTATTATTGCCAAGCGTGCCGTAGAGCGAGATGCAGGGGCCAAGTATGAAGTGGCAGCGTTTTTAGATGAGGATAAAAATATGTGGGGCAAGCGGCTGGAGGGTATCACCATTTATTCGCCCGATAAACTGAAAGGCTTGCTGGCAGATAATAATGTGGCTCACCTTGTAATTTCTGAACCCGATATTTCTTTCGAACGCAAGAATGAAATAATTGATACTTGCCTGAGCAATGGCGCTAAGGTGCTGAACGTGCCGCCCATCAATAACTGGATTAACGGCGAACTGAGCTTTAAGCAGATTAAGAAAGTCCGCATAGAAGATTTATTGGAACGCGACCCAATAGTGCTCGACCGAGATAAAATTAATACACAGTTGCATGGAAAGACTGTGCTTATTACAGGCGCTGCAGGTTCTATCGGCAGTGAAATTGTGCGGCAGGTAATGCCGTTCCATCCTAAAAAACTGGTGCTGGTCGACCAGGCTGAATCGCCTTTGTATGATGTGGAACTGGAGATGAAAGAAATTCCATCTATGCCTTACAAAGCATACATAGCGGATATATGTAACAGCGAGCGCATGCAGAATATCTTCAACGCGGAAAAGCCCGATATTATTTTTCATGCCGCAGCTTATAAGCATGTGCCTATTATGGAGGAAAATCCTGCCGAGGCTATTTTGGTAAACGTAAAAGGCACTATGCAACTGGCAGATATATCGGTGCAAAGCGGGGTTGAGAAATTTGTAATGGTATCGACCGACAAGGCTGTGAATCCCACAGGTGTTATGGGTGCATCGAAACGCATTGCGGAAATTTATGTGCAGGCATTGAATAAAAAAGGCAAAACACGTTTTGTAACTACCCGCTTCGGCAATGTGCTGGGTTCGAATGGTTCGGTTATTCCCCGCTTCCGGCAGCAGATAGAAAAAGGCGGCCCTATTACCATTACCGACCCTGAAATAACGCGCTTCTTTATGACTATACCCGAGGCCTGCCAGCTGGTGCTGGAAGCAGGTGCCATAGGGCAGGGGGGAGAGATTTATGTGTTCGATATGGGTAAGTCGGTGAAAATACTTGACCTTGCCAAACGCATGGTGCAGCTATCGGGATTGAAGTTAGATAAGGATATTAAGATTGTATATACCGGCCTGCGCCCGGGTGAAAAACTGTATGAAGAATTGTTGCATAACAACGAGAATTCATTACCTACTCACCACCCATTGATATTAATTGCCAAAGTAAAAGAAGAAGATTACGACAAGGTTTCTAAAACCATAAACGAGCTTATTGGTATGGCCACCACCCGTGACGATATGAGTATCGTTCAGAAGATGAAAGAAATTGTTCCTGAATTTGTAAGCAACAACTCTGTTTTCGAAAAACTCGATAAAGCTACTTCGATAAAGCAGGCTTAGCTTGCTGCACTGCTATCAACTTAATATCGTATATCACAATTGCCCCGGGGGGAATTTTGCTCCTGTCGCCCACTAACCCATTTGCTAAATCAGACGGAATGATAAATAAAGCTTTGTCGCCCACATGCATTATCTGCACAGCCTCGTGTACTCCTGTCTCTACATTATCTTCCGCTACCTTAATCTGCTTGACAGAATCTTTGGTATCGTAACAAACGGTGCCGTCTTTCATCAGGCTTATTTTATAATTTACCGAAGCAATCTCACCACCTTTGGCTTGTTCGCCCTTACCATGTTCTTCGAACATGTAATAGATTCCTGATGCAGTTTTCTGCATATCGTAATTACGCCTCTTTATATATTGCTGAATCTCGTCGTCCTGCTGTTTTATAAACTCTTTGTGCGATTCAATAAGGCCCTTATTCACATCCTTCTGGTTAACGTCGTGGTGAGGGTTTTGTGGTATGTCGTTATCGTCAGTACCGCAACCGCATAGCAAGGCAGTAGCCATCGCCAGTGGTGCGAAAAATTTATTTAATGAATAGGATTTCATTTTCCGGTAAGTTCTTTTTTGTAGGAAGAAAGCAGGCCCAGGAATTTCATTATCGTTTCATCCATCGACAGGTCACTCATGCCACCGGCTGCGTTCACATGCCCTCCGCCTTCAAAATTGGCGCGGGCAAATTTGTTCACATCAAAAGTATCTTTCGAGCGGAACGAAATGCGTATCTCCCCGTTTTCCTTTTCCGTAAACAATGCCGAAAACACAACTCCCTGAACGGATAAAGGTTCGTTTACTAATCCTTCTGTATCCCCATCCTTATAATCGAAACGCTTTAAATCGCTTTGGGTAAGTGCAATAAATCCTGTAGCATATTCGGGGAATATTTTCATCTTCTCCATCAGGGCAAAACCCATGAGTCTCAGGCGTATCTCGCGGTTGTTGTCGTTAATCAGCTTATAGACTTTGGTAATCTCCGCGCCTTTTTCCATTAATTCAGCCACTACATAATGCGTATGCGTAGTAGTTGAAGAAAAACGGAACGAGCCTGTATCGGTCATAATGCCGGCATAAAGGCAGTTGGCAATATCTTTATTTACCCTGTCTGTTTCACCCAGCTTTTCAATCAGGTCAAAAACAAGCTCCGCGGTAGAAGAAGCCTTCACACTATGGAAAGCTATATCGGCAAAGTTCTCGGGTTGAGGGTGGTGGTCAACCAGCATTATAACTGCATCGGCCTTGGCTACTTCCACACCCAGTTCATCAATGCGCTTCAGCCCGTTAAAGTCGAGGCACACTATAAAGTCAGCCTTGCGAATAGCAGCAACAGCTTCCTTAGGTTTTTTATCGTAGGTAATAATGCTTTTTGCCCCCGGCATCCAGTTTAAAAAGTCTGGAAACACATTGGGAGAAAGTACTGTTACCTTGTGTTTCAGCTTCTTAAGGAAATGAGAAACCCCCAGCGAAGAACCTATGGCGTCTGCGTCGGGTGATTTATGCATTATGATAGCCACCTTCTGGGGCGTATCGAGTATTTCTTTCAGTTTTAAAAGCTCCTGTTCTGTCACAAATAATAGGGTTGTAAGAGGCAAAGTTAATGTATAAACCGAACTTACAGGTTTTTGGTGTTAAGAGAGTCTTAATTATTACGCCCTTACAGGGCTGACAGTGTATTTAGTCATAATCCCGTAGGGCTTCACCCTACGTTAAAATATCACGTCCTTTCAGGACTTTATTGCCTTGAAAGGGCAAAATATAGCAGTGCAGTGTATTGAGGACTAATCAAATAAGACTTCACCCTACGTTAATATATGGCACCCCGTTGGAGGTTTTCTTGCCCTGAAAGGGCAAAATATGCCAGCCCAGGGTAAAGCCCTGCGCAATAGGGTTGGTGAAAGTCTAAGCCCTGTAAGGGCGCAATAAAATTTACGTTACAGGTAATTTTACTCTTGTATATTTGCCGACACTTTAAAAAAAACAGACTATTATGGCAGGAAACAGGACATTTACCATGGTTAAACCCCTTGCAGTAGCGGAAGGCAATGCAGGCGCGATATTGCAAATGATTCAAAAGGCTGGATTTAAGATTATAGCTATGAAGCAAACCCGCCTCAGCAAAGAGGCTGCCGGCGCTTTCTATGCTGTGCATAAGGAACGCCCTTTTTACGGGGAACTGGTTCAGTCTATGTCATCGGGCCCTATTGTAGCTGCTATATTGGAAAAAAGCAACGCTGTTGAAGATTTCCGCAAGCTTATTGGCGCGACCGACCCGGCTAAAGCTGATGAAGGTACCATACGTAAACTGTATGCCAAGTCTATATCCGACAATGCAGTGCATGGTTCTGACAGTGATGAGAACGCCAAAATTGAAGGCGATTTCTTCTTCTCTATGCTGGAAAGGCTTTAAACTATCTTTTTCTTCTCAGTCTCAATAAGCTGCATAAGCTTATCCGATAACTCTTTTAACTGAGGCATCAAAGACTTCACTTCGTTTAAGGCAAAGATGGAGTCTTTTGTCGTTTCTATTTTTGCCAGCAAGTCCGACAAATCAATGTCGTTACTGTACTGGATAGACGATTTCATGTGGTGGGCGCTGCGCTTCAGGTTAGTAAAGTCGCTGCGGGAAATAGCCTGTTCTATATTAGCAATATCAAGGGGTATGTTTTTATACATCAGGTCAAGTATCTCTACCACAAAACCCATATCGCCTTCGGCTAGTGCATATAAGTAACTTAAGGTTCCCTCGGCCATTTTATAGCTTGTTAAGTATATTCATAAGCTGGTCCTTCATGTTGCGGCTCACAGGCACATGCTTGTCACTTATTACAATGGTATGGTCATCTATCTCCCTTATCTTATCAATACGTACAATATAAGAGCGGTGCACGCGCACAAAATCTCTCTTAGGCAATTTATCTTCAATGGCCTTCATGGTCGAAAGCACAGTATAGCGCTGTTTATCTACTGTATATATGTGTACATAGTCGGCCAGGGCCTCTATCATATAAATATCCCTCATATTTAGGCGCACAAACTTGTTGGTAACCTTTATAAAAAGCTCATTGCTTTCAGGGCTCTCCTGCTTCAGGCTCTCCTGCATCTCCTTTGCTTTGGTAACGGCTTTCAGGAAGCGCGGATATTCAACGGGCTTTATTATATAATCGGTTACGTTAAAATCAAATGCCTCGGCTGCATATTCTTTCTTCGATGTTATAAGTATTACCTGGGGTATATCGCGGAAGGTCTTAATAAAGTCGATGCCGCTCATTTCGGGCATTTCCACATCAAGCAGCAGCAGGTCGGGCTTTTCAGCTTTTATAGCATCAAGAGCCTCAACAGGGTTGGTATAAACCCCCGACAACGTAAGGAAGGACGTTTTCTCAACGCAATGTCGTACGGCTGCACGTGCTACTTCATTATCATCTATAATAATACACTTCATGGTAGGGTTTAACAATCCAAAAATAACAAATTCCGGCAATTTTATTTCTGATAAATGTAACCAATCATCGAATGAACGTTGCTACTCATCGGTTTCTGTAAGCGCGGGGCATCAAATGGTAGTAAAATTGAGTATAAAACAAATTAATCTTACGTAAAAATGAAAACAATTAAAAGAAATAGCATCTGGGTTGAAGAAACCAGGATAGGTACAATAATGATATTGATTGTAATTCTTTCAATGTTGTTTGCAGGTAAAGCATCAGCAGCGCCCACCACCACGGCAGCTAATACAAATAACTGTCTTGAGTCATGCTCGGCAGACTGTAATAATTTCAATGCCGTTATAAAGTGGAGCACAACCAGCGATATGGGCAATACGGTTTTTACCGTTGACCGCACCCGCGACGGTGTTCACTTTGAAATAGTGGCAACGTTAACAGCAGTTGCAGGCGATTCAAAACACGAATATTCAGTAGTTGACGAAACTCCTATGAGTGGTGTATATTATTACCGCATATCCGATTGCGATTCTACCGGTAAAACTACTTACCTGAACATGGTTGCATACACACCTTGCGAGAACGACCAGGTTATAGAAGCGTTTAACACGGGACGTGAGTTGTTTATACAGGTGAACGCCCCTAAACCCGACAGCACTTCAATAGTTCTTAAAGATATGAAGGGTAATGTGGTTATTTCTGAGAAACGAAAAGTATCGTTAGGCTTGAACAATTTCAGCTTAAAACCCAGTATTGAAAAAGGGGTATATGTACTGTCTATTAAATATGGCAAGTATAAACTGAATAAGGTATTGGCATTAGAGCCTGCAGTGGCTAAACAATAGGGGTTGGGTTCCGGGCACCTACAGGGGCAGGGGAGGCACAAAATGCCTCCTTTTGCTTTTTATGCCTTTTCATTCAGAAAGCCATTCGGGGCATTATTACCAATCATCGAATGAACCATACCACTCGTCGGTTTCCATGAGCGCAGGGCTGCAAACCGCCGTAAACTTGCATATATAAAACAAATTAAACCCAAGGTAAAATGAAAACAACAGAAACATACAAAAGCGACAAAAAGGAAACGAGTGTAGCTTTAACATTTGTAGCTATATTCTTCCTTTTATTATTAATGGCCGGAAAAGTATCGGCTGCACCTTCAGGAACCACTACCACAAACAGCAGCATTGAATCATGCTCGGCAGATTGTAATAATTTCAGTGCCGTTATAAAGTGGAGCACAAACAGCGATATGAGCAACACTATTTTTACTGTTGAACGTACCCGCGATGGTGTTCATTTTGAAACAGTGGCAACTATAACTGCCGCTGCAGGTGATTCAAAACATGAATACTCAGTAGTAGATGAAAGCCCCATGAATGGTGTTTCATATTACCGTATATCCGATAATGATTCTGCCGGTAAAACTACTTATCTGAACACGGTTACATATACTCCTTGCGAGAACGACCAGGTAATAGATGCATTTAACACGGGAAGTGACATATTTATACAGGTAAACGTGCTTAAACCCGACAGCAGCACAATAGTGCTTAAAGATATGAAGGGTAATGTGGTGGTTTCCGAGAAACGGAAAGTATCGGTGGGGTTGAACAATTTCAGTTTAAGGCCCAATATTGAAAAAGGGGTGTATGTACTGTCTGTAAAATGTGGCAAGTACAAACTGAATAAGGTATTCGTATTAGAGCCTGCAGTGGCTAAACAATAGGGGTTGGGGTTCCGGGCACCTACAGGGGCAGGGGGAGGCGAAAGCCTCCCTTTGTTTTTTTATGCCCTAATGCCTTTCGGCGCATAATTACCACTCATCGAATGAAAGCTACCAATCGTCGGTTTGAGTAAACGCAGGGGGTAAAAGAGGCGTAGAATTGTATATAAATAAACCTCGACAAAATGAAAACGAACACACGCACAAACACCGACGGCAGGTTAGAACTGGTAACTGTAATAACCTTCTTTATCATCCTCTTCTTTGTAACCATATTTTCGGACAAAGCTTCGGCGCAGGTAAATGGTAATTCGGGCCACTGCCGCCAATTCGATGGCAGCAGCACCAGTGTTACATTCAGTAATAACGATATGAACCTGGAATCGGGTAATACCATGACGGTTACCTGCTGGGTAAAGTCAATCAATTCTGCCAGTGAAGGAAACTGGGCCAACCTGGTTACCTTAAATAACTCTGCAAGTAATGGCGATGATGGGCAATTCTGGCTGCAACACAGCCAGTTAAATACTGTTTTTGAGTTTGCCGTAAAGAACAATGCAGGCACAAGAAATTATATACAGAGCGTTACCAATCCTACCGATGGTGTGTGGTACCATGTAGCCGGTGTATACGATGGCAGTTATTTAAAGATATATGTTAACGGTGTTATGGAGGCACAAACCTCCATGACAGGAACCATAAATTCATTCCTCAGCACCTATGCCCTCAATTTTGGCCAATGGGCTTATAACGGAGATAGCTACCGCCACTTTAACGGTGATATTGACGAGGTTACCATTTGGAACGTGGCCCTTACCCAAACGCAAATACGTACCTATATGTGCCAAAGTCTGCAAGGAACTGAAAGCGGCCTTATAGGTTACTGGAGGATGAATGAGACTAACAGCAATAAGGTTTATGACATGACCTCAAATGCCAGGACAGGTAAAGCCAGCGGAGGCAGTTCAACCATTGTATGGTCAGGTGCACCTATAGGCAACGCAAGCATTTATACCTATGGTGGTTCAAAGCTATCATTAAGCAATCCTACCTATGGCGATTCACTGGTGGTGAATAATTTCAGCTCTACTCCAACAGGTATACAGATTTACAGGATTGATACCACACCCAATACTACCGTACCTCCTTCGGGATATACTGCGGTGGCTAATAACTATTATTATGGAGTGTTTTTAATCGGTTCAACATCACCTACTTATGAAGTAAACTATTACTATAAATCGAATCCTGTGGTTACAGCCCCTTCTTATTTCGGGCTGGTTAAACGCAACGATAACTCAGTATTGACATGGACCGATGTAGCTGCCACACTCAACACAATGATATATGCCTTCCAGAAAACCGGGCAAAGCGGCAGGAATGAATATGTGCCTGCACTAACCAGGGGTGGACTGCCCATTAAACTGGCAAGTTTTAACGCACAACCCGAAGGCAACCAGGTTGACATTAACTGGGTTACAGCTACAGAAGTAGATAATAAGTACTTTACAGTGGAACGTACCACCGACGGAATTAATTATGATGCAATTGCCATTGTAAACGGAGCCGGAAACAGCGACCATGATATCAGCTATTCTGCAGTTGACCCAAACCCGTTGGAAGGTACTGCTTATTACAGGTTGCGCCAGACCGATTTTGATGGTAACACCCAGGTATTTCCTATTGTGGCAGTTACTTTCTCCGGTTTTGAAAATGTAAACAGTTACAATCTTGCCAATGTTTACCCCAATCCTTTCCGCAATAACCTTACCCTGAATATTGAGAGCGCTAAAAGCCAACAACTTACAATAAACATAATGAACGGAAATGGAATGGAAGTAGATACTTATACCATAAACTGTTCAACCGGTAGCAACACCTTTGAATATGGAAAAGCGAATATGCTTGCCGGTGGAATATATTTTATCTGCATAATAGATGCCAATGGCCTGAAAACAGTGCAAAAAATAGTAAAGCAATAGAGGAGGATAGAAGTAGTATACGCCCCTTAATGGGGCACAATGCGGGGGAGCAGCTATAAGGGGTTTTAGCTGTCTTCCCTGCTTTTTTTCTGGGATTTATCAGTCAAAAAAATGATTTGCATCAGCAATAGGTTAAGGTAATATAGCTACCTTGCATTTGAATTTATTGCTTTAATGCAATAAAAACCCCTACAAGTTGAAAATACAGAAGAAAGTAATTTATGTGTTCGCACTTGCATTCAGCGCATTGCTGTTTGTGGCGGGATTCTCAGTTTATAATACCCGCCTTGGTACTCACTCAGCCGAAATGATTTCGCATACGCAGGAGGTGCGTTATAATATTGAAAGAGTATTATCTATTAATACTGATATAGAAGATGCCGCAAGGGGATATGCGCTTTCGGCAGACAGTAAATTTGCCGATTCCTGTTATAAATCGGCTACATCACTTAACCAGCATCTTGAAAAATTAAGCGAACTGGTGAAAGACAACCCTGTGCAGGAACAGCGTTCGACTGAACTGGTTTCACTTGCCCGTAATAAGTCATTTTATGCTGCTCAGCAAATGGCAACTGAGCTATCAACTGACAGTAATGCAGCTAAAATACAAGCCATTGCCCGGCAAATGAAAGATGAAGAAAACAGGTTGCTTAGTGTGCGTTTTGCCGATAATCAATCGGCTGCCAAGCGCTCTGTTATTACAACCTTATTAAGCTGTATTTTTCTTTT
>JABDGY010000015.1 GCA_013285805.1 Bacteroidota bacterium
GACAAGGCCAGCCATAACGATTTTTTGCGCGAGTGCAGCCATTGGCTCACTAACCCCCACAACAAACTACCCAGTGAAGCGCCTATATAGTGGAACATAACCGCTTCGCTTGAATCAATAGGGCCCGTTATATGCAGGTTCTTTGAGGCGTACTCTGAAGAGAAGGTAATAAGCACACCAATAACGTACCATACAGGTATACCCAACAGTATGCAGTATAGGTACTTAAAGAAACGTTCCGTGTTAGTGAACAGCATAAAGAAGTTGCCTTTACTTACTTCCTGTGCTTTTAATTTCGAAAACATGCCCGATTCACTAACATATATACGTAAAATAAGCAGCAATAAACCCTGTATGCCACCCACCAGGTAGGCAACGCTCCAGCTGAAACTTTTATTAATAGTGTAGCCGAACACGGCGCCCAGTATACCCACGAGCCCCACTATAGTGGTGCCATTGCCCCGTGTTTCTTTTGTCATTACTTCCGAAATAAGTGTAATGCCTGCCCCCAGTTCACCTGCAAGGCCAAGCCCGGCAAAAAAACGCGTGGTAGCATATTGCGTAATGTTTATCACGTAGGCATTCGCAATATTGGCAAGCGAATAAAGAAGTATGGTGAAGAATAATACAGAGAGCCTTCCTTTTTTATCGCCCAGTATGCCCCATATAATGCCACCGATAACCATGCCCAGCATCTGCATGTTTTGCAGAAATTTCCCTTGAATCGTCAGTTCATCGCCGCTGAAACCGAGCGCTTTAAGGCTGGGTACGCGCACTATATTGAAAAGGGTAAGGTCGTATATATCTACGAAATAGCCCAGTGCGGCTACAATTACTATAATGTTAAGCGTACGTGTTGTAAGATTCGACACAAATGTTCCTTAAAAAATTACTTTGCTAAAATAATCAGTTTTTCACCTGCATGGGCAAATTGGCTGCTGAAATGTTTTTATGTTTGCAATAATTATGCTCGATTACTTTGGGTTTACATTGCTTTTGTTTGCAGGGGCTTTAGCGGCTGGCCTGCTAGGCGCATTATCGGGCCTGGGCGGCGGGGTTGTTATAGTTCCATTGCTTACACTGGTTTTCCATGTCGATATACATTATGCTATAGGTGCATCGCTCATAGCTGTTATTGCCACATCATCGGGCGCAGCCTCGGCATTTGTAAAAGAAGGGTATTCCAACATACGCATTGCCATGTTTCTTGAAATGGCCACAACCATAGGCGCTATTGCAGGCGCTTTTGTGGCCGTTTACATGTCGCCTTCAACCATTGCCATTATATTCGGTTGCGTGCTTGTTTATTCCGCCATTACGGCCCGCAGCGAACCGAAATTTCCCGATAATTTTAAAAAGAGCCTGTTTGCCGAGAGGCTGAAAATGAACAGCCATTATCCCAGTATTAGCGGCCCGCAGAGTTATAGTGTTTACAATATTTTCGGGGGGTTTTCATTAATGACCGTAGCCGGAATGCTGTCGGGATTGCTGGGCATAGGCTCGGGAGTTATTAAAGTTGTAGCTATGGACAAAGTAATGAAGATACCTTTCAAAGTATCTACCGCCACCAGTAATTTTATGATTGGCGTTACCGCTGCAGCCAGCGCGGGTATATACCTGCATCGCGGCTACATCGATCCTGCCATATCCATGTCGGTTATGCTGGGCGCATTGGCCGGGGCCGTAATAGGAGCAAGGTATATGGTAAGGTTCAGGGTAAAAATGCTTCGGAACATATTTTCCATTATAATATTCGTATTGGCCATTGAAATGATTTATAACGGTATAACACACAAGCTGGGGTGAGCGAAGAAAAGCACAAATTCGGCGATACCGATATGGAACTGTTTATAAGCAGGCTGTTGCGCTATGGAGTTATTATAGCATCTGCCATTGTGCTTACGGGCTGCATAATATTCCTGGCAAGGCATGGAACTTCGCAACCCGATTACGGCAAATTTGTAGGCGAACCCAGCGAGTTCCGCAGCGTGGTAGATATTATTTCGTCGGTAATGAAGATGAGCGGCAAAGGGCTTATTGAATTCGGGCTACTGGTATTAATAGCCATTCCTATTTTGCGCGTTGTGCTTTCGGTAATTTCTTTCGCGGTAGAAAAAGACAGGAACTATGTAATTATTACATTAATTGTCCTGGCGCTTTTACTTTATAGTTTGCTGGGGCAGCAATAAAACATTTACGCTTTAGCGGTTTTTCCTCCAAACAGTTTCTTCACTTTATTCCACAGGTTTATATAAGCATCACGGTCGAACAGGGCTGAATCGTTAGCCGCTTTATAGGTAAGGAAAACTCCCAGGGGCATAAAAACAGCGATAGGCAGCCACATTCCTGTTGTTACGGTTAGTGCTTCTTCCATAGCCGATTTCTGGCAGATAATGGTAACTATATAATACACTATAAACAGTATAAGCGACATTACCACGGGCAGCCCCAGCCCGCCTTTTTTTATGATGGCTCCTAAAGGCGCGCCTATAAAAAACAGCATAAGGCACGAAATAGCGAAGGTGAATTTTTTATGCCATTCGGTGCGCATTCGTAATATCTGGTCGTTGGTTGAGGTCTGGTCATCGTCCCTCACTTTTACCTGTGCCATGGCATTGCGCACGGTTTGTATGGCATTGTCAATGGCGCTAGCCTTTGCCCCGTCGGCTGCCTGGCTTATGGGCCTAAGCTTAAGCGCGTTGTAACGGGTCGAACTATAAAAATTCCGGGAGAAGTCGGTATAAAACTGGTTTTTGTTTTTGGCCTGTAGTTTTGTCATGGAATCGGCCACATAGGTCAACTGTTTTATGTTCAGCATCTGCGATTGAGGGCTGTTCTTATATGCATCTTCGCTGGTGCGCATAAAGCGGAAACCTGAAAGGTCGAAATATAGAGTTTGCTGCTTGAAATTATTCACCATAAAAGGGTGGGTGGCATGCTGCGTTTCGTTTTCTATTAATTCCTGGTAAGTATTGCCATGATATAGTTCAAGGATAAGATAGTGCTGGTCGCTCGACATTTTCATTTTACCGTCCCTGGCCTTCACCATCTTGGTGTTACCTAAATCCGACGAATGGTCATAAATCATTACATCGTGAATGGTCTGCTGGTCCTGGTCTTTTTTACCAATGTATATGCTGTAATTATCAATGCCGTTGTAAAATACCTCCTGCTGAATATTCAGCGCCGGTTTGGCCGAGCGTATGTCGAAAAGCACGGAGTCTTTTTTCAACATTACCCAGGGCAATACGTTGTTGGCAAAGAAGAAAGCGCCAATGGAAATTACGAATATAAGTACTATAAGCGGCGACATTATTTTTGGCAGCGACAGCCCCGCCGCTTTCATGCTCGCCAGTTCATTATTCTCTGCCAGGTTACCGAATGTCATGATTGATGCCAGTAATATAGCCAGCGGCAGCCCCATGGGCATAAGGGTAAGGGTAACCATACCCAGCAGTTTTATAATAATATAAAGGCCAAGGCCCTTGCCCACTATATCGTCAATATAAATGTAGATGAATTGCATAAGCAGCACGAACAGGGCAATAGCAAGGGTTAGCGCCAGCGGCCCTATAAACGACTTGAGCATGTACTTATAAAGTACTTTCATAGACTGTAAAGATACCTGAAAAACGAAAAACAGGGCCGTAGAGTATATTGTTGGGTTATTTTTTACTTTTGTCTTTCTCAAAAGCATGATAAATAATAAGAAGATAGTAGTTGTGCTGCCCGCATACAATGCCGAGCAGACCTTGGAGCAGACTTATAAGGAAATACCCTTTGATATTGTCGACGAGGTGGTGCTGGTTGATGATGCCAGCCGCGACAATACCGTGCAGGAGGGGCAACGCCTGGGTATAAAGCACATTATCCGCCATGAGCAGAATAAGGGCTACGGAGGCAACCAGAAGACCTGTTATAATAAGGCCCTTTCTATTGGAGCCGATATAGTTATTATGCTGCACCCCGATTACCAGTACACCCCCAAACTTATTCCCTCCATGGCTTTCCTTATTGCCAATGATGTGTACCCGGTGGTGCTGGGTTCGCGTATTTTAGGTAAAGGAGCCTTGAAAGGCGGCATGCCCATGTATAAATATATATTCAACCGGTTTTTAACGCTTTCGCAGAACATACTTATAGGCCAGAAACTTTCAGAATACCATACAGGCTACCGTGCTTTCTCTCGCCAGGTATTGGAAACCATACCTTACGAGCGTTGCTCCGACGATTTTGTGTTCGATAACCAGATGATATCGCAGATATTTTATGCCGGCTTTGATATTGCCGAAGTAACCTGCCCCACCAAATATTTCGAAGAAGCCTCATCTATAAACTTCAGCCGCAGCACTACCTACGGACTTGGCGTACTGAAAACCTCGTTCACCCACTTTTTCAATAAAATGGGCATAGGGCACTCCAAGCTTTATGAAATGAAAAAGAGGGGCTAAGCCTGCTCTAAAATTCTTAATTTTACACTCTCAATTCTAAAACTTGTTTGCCATGTCGAACGCATTTTATAAAGTACCCCCCGCAAAAAATGAGCCTGTAAAATCTTACGCACCCGGCACACCCGAACGCGCAGAGTTGCAGGAAACGCTACGCCGCTTTATGAAAGAACATAAAGATATACCTATGCACATAGGTGGTAAAGAAATACGCACAGGTAAAACAGTCGACATTAGGCCACCGCATAACCACAGGCATGTGGTGGGGCAGTACCATAAAGGAAACGCGACGCATGTAAAAAAGGCTATTGAAGCCGCCAATAAAGCCAAAGAAGAATGGAGCCATATGCCATGGGAACAGCGAGCCGCTATATTCCTGCGTGCAGCCGATTTAATGGCTGGCCCTTACCGTGCAGCTATGAATGCCGCTACCATGATTGGCCAATCGAAAAACGCTTTCCAGGCTGAGATTGATGCCGTATGCGAGCTGGTAGATTTCTTCCGTTTCAATGTACAATTCATGACCGAGATATACCACCAGCAACCCGAGTCTCCGGCTATGACCTGGAACCGCACCGAGCACCGCCCGCTGGAAGGATTTGTATTCGCGCTTACCCCGTTTAACTTTACATCTATTGCCGGTAACCTGCCTTCAGCCCCTGCGCTTATGGGTAATACCGTAGTGTGGAAACCATCGAACACGCAGATTTACGGGGCGAACATGATAATGGAGATTTTTGAAAAAGCAGGATTGCCTCCGGGCGTAATCAATCTTGTGTATGCATCGGGCCCTGAAGTGGGCGATGTGGTTTTCTCTCACCGCGATTTTGCAGGTATTCACTTTACAGGCTCTACCGAGGTATTTAATGGCATTTGGAAAACAGTTGCCAATAATATTGATGTATATAAAACATACCCGCGTCTTGTAGGTGAAACAGGTGGTAAAGATTTTCTCATTGCTCACTCTTCAGCCGACCCTAAAGCGGTGGCAGTTGCATTATCGCGTGGGGCTTTTGAATACCAGGGACAGAAATGTTCTGCTGCATCGAGGGCATATATACCTGCATCGATGTGGAAAGAGGTGAAACAATATTTGCAGGAAGATTTGGCATCGTTCAAAATGGGCGATGTGGAAGATTTCGGCAACTTCATAAATGCTGTTATCGATGAAAAATCGTTCGATAAAATAAGCGGATATATATCTGCTGCTAAGAAAGATAAAAAGGCGACAATAGTAGCCGGAGGAAAATCAGATAAATCGACCGGATACTTTGTACAGCCAACGGTTATTCAAACAGTTGACCCTTACTATACCACCATGTGCGAAGAAATCTTCGGCCCTGTACTTACCATATATGTGTACGACGACAGAAGGTTCTCGCAAACATTAGATATTGTAGATAAAACGTCGGGTTACGCCCTAACGGGTGCCGTTATGGCTAACGACCGTAACGCTGTTCTGCTGGCAACTCGCAAGCTAACGCATGCGGCAGGTAACTTTTATATAAACGATAAACCTACAGGTGCAGTAGTTGGACAACAACCTTTCGGTGGCGCCAGAAAATCGGGTACTAATGATAAAGCAGGTTCAATGATTAACCTGTTGCGGTGGGTATCGCCGAGAAGTATAAAAGAAAATTTTGTGCCTCCTACCGATTACCGTTATCCTTTCCTGCAGGCTGATAAGAAGAAATAACATTTTCGTACACTTCTTCCAGTTTAGCGGCTATTACCTTTTCCGAGTATTTGCTCCGGGCATCTTCACGCAGTTGTACGGGGTTAAATGTGGCATAACGGTTATATATTTCCACAAGCTTATCCTTCATATCGCTTACGTCATTCAATTGGCAGGTGAGCCCGTTACGTTCATTAATAAAATCTTCAGGCCCGCCGCAACGGGTTGTCAGCACCGGGTTGCCACGGTATAAAGCTTCCGCAGCAGCCATGGAAAAACTTTCTTTTTCCGATGATATAACCACCACATTGGAATTATCTAATAGTGCAATTATTTCATTCGGGTCCTTATAGCCCGCCATTTGAACTTGTTCCTGTATGCCCAGCGATGCAATAAGCTGATTTAACTCGCCCTCCAGTTCTCCGGTGCCGGCAATAATAAGCCTTACCTCATCACTGCCTTTAAATGCTTCGGCAAAAGCGCGTATAAGTATATCCTGCCGTTTACGCTGCCTGAGCTGGCCTATATTTAAAAAATAAAACGGCTTTGTCTTTTTAGGAAACGCAGGCAAAGGAATATCGGCAAAATCGTTATTAATCATATTGGGCAGGGTAATGAACGGCACCCCGAAAAGTTTTGAATTGAATGCCGCGTAATAAGTGCTTACCGCTATGCGGCAGGCTGCGTTTTCTATCATGGCCTGCCTTTCTTTTTCCGTTTCGTATACGGTAAAATGGTCCACCTTATCTATAAACATGGAATGTTCGGTAATAACATAGGGTATGTTAAACACACGGTGCAGGTGGTAGGTAATGTATGAGTAATCGGCTAATCCGTGGTGATGAATAACATCGGGTTTGCCGTTCTGCTTTATATATTTCCTGAAGTGCTTTTCAATGTGCGCCAGGAAAGCTTTTTTCTGCACCTGTATAGGGTCCGGTGCAAAGCGTGTAGGTAATAATCTTACAAAATCTAACCGGTGGGGAATGATATTTCTTCCGGGCACCCATATGTTGAATTTTTCGCCTTTCAGTTTTTTCTGCAGCCACACCATAAGGCTGAAATAGCGGCACATAAACAGGCCCACTTTGTGTCCGTTGTCAATCAAGGCGTCGGCCTGGTTACGCACTACCATGCCGCCTGTACGTCCCGGCACAGGGTACCATGTAGATAATATAACTATGTGCAATTTTTTACCTGGCACCCCGCAGATGATTTATTTTTCTTTTCGTTCTGAAATGCAGCCAGTTGATACATCCTGCAACAGACTTCGCTCTTTCAAGGCCGCTTTTTTCCTCTTCAATAACGCGATAGTCTTTTATATCAAGTATAGGGTAGGCTTCTTTTGCAAATTTAAACTCTTCGGGCGTAAAAACAAGGGTTCCTCTTCTCAGGAAAAAATTCCTCACCATATTCAATGTGGTTTCCTTACCCGGGTATTTGGGGAAAGTATAGGTATAAGAAGGGTTAATGGTATAGCGCGATTCCAGCAGAGAGGCAACATCATTCATATTATTCAGTAAGGCAAAGTGTCGCAGTACAGTTGCATATTCATTATCAAATTCATCTCTCTTCCCCGTCGATTTCGATTCACTGTGGGTGCGGAAATATACCAGCACATCATCAATGCTCAGTGTATTATCGGTTCCATATTGCTGAATATATTTTATCCACAGCTCGCGGTCCATTATATAATGCAATCCTGTATTCAGCGGCATAAACTCGGCCATGACACTGCGTCTGAAAAAAGTGGAAGGCTGGTTTATATCGGGAAAACGCAAATGATAATTGAGATTCTTTTTCTCCGTGACAGTAGGTTCTGTTTTTCGCTCTTTTCCTTTTTCATCAAATATTATGGTGCTTCCGGCCACTACATTTACAGTTGGATTTGAAAATGCCTTGCTCACGGCCTGCAATGCACCCGGTGCATAATAATCATCGCTGTTCAACCAGCCGATTATTTCTCCTGTGGCTTTGGCAAAACCTTTGTTTACGGCATCGGCCTGGCCCTTGTCGGGTTCACTTACCACGTATGCCAGTTTATTCTTGTGTTTTTCAAGAACAGATTTGGTATTGTCGGTGCTGCTACCGTCAATTATAATGTGTTCGGTATCCGGGTATTGCTGGCTGATAACGGAGAGTATATTTTGTTCGAGGTAGCGCCCCTGGTTAAAACTGGGGGTTATAATGGTAATTCTCGCTTGCATTTTTTACAATCCCTGCAGCTCGTCGAGTATAATATGTAATACAGCCGAGTGGAAATTTTCCACTATACCATAGCTACGGGTAGCTGATGGAACAACAATATTTACGTCGCCAAGCTTGGCCAGCGAGTTTTCGTTGGTGAAACCGCTAAGGGTTATCACCTTTCCTTTCATCTCTTTGGCTTTCTTTACGGCGTTCAGTATGTTTTTCGATTCGCCCGAGCTGCTTATGGCAACCAGCAAATCGCCGGGCATAAACTGCGCTATAATCCATTCTTCCATGGCGCGTTCCCAGCCGTAGTCGTTGCCGTAGCAGGTAATCATGGCCGCGTCGGTAAACGACATGGTATGCTTGCGGCCCATCTTCATATAGTCTTCCATCATGTGCGAGCAGATGGAGTTGGAGCCACCGTTGCCTAAAAAGAAAATGCGCTTGTGGGCGCGTACAAGTTCCAGTGATTTTTCGAGTGCCGGTTTAAGCTCAGGGTTGGCAAAATGCGCGGCAAACTCTTTTTGGTATAAATCAAGTTGTTTCATAAATCGATTTTCAGGTTATAAGGGTGCAAATTTAGGCAATTCTGAGGACTTTAATGAAAAGATTTTCCTACCTAATAAAATATCGGAAACCTAAACAGGCTTGAAGAATACCCATATCCATATACATTGCATAGTTAGAAATAGAACTGCTTGAACTTCCGGTTGGTGGTGGCAAATAATAATAGGAAAATGTATTTACCACCCCATGTGGAAAATGTACCTCAGAATAAAGAAAACTAAGTGAGAAGTCTATACTGAACCATTTATTGCTTTTTATTGTAAACCCCATTTCAGCAAGAAAAGCAACACCATTACCCATGCCAGGGATTTCTGAACCAGAAGTATAACCTATTGGCGATCCGTCTTCAAAGAAACTATTCCCGGGATTATTTATATTGCAACTTACCGCACCAAACATTAGCAGGAAATATGTGTTAAAGAATGAATCCCTTGGTTTTGTCGCAGCATAGAAACCTGCCATATATTCATACACTTGATCGTGCGGAGGGTTAATATCCATTCCCGTTTTTGCAGCAAACCCAAAATGAGTTTGAGGTATATAAATGCCCGTCAAATCAAAATGCCCACCTGGTAATGCAAATCCCGAAACTTTTGAATATTCCTGGTAATAGTAAGAAGAACTTAGAGACTTATAATCGATAAAGGGGGAACTAATACCTGCATTGAGAATTAATACGAAATGTCGAGGCAAAGTGTCTTGTTTTACCCAAGTAATCATTTCAGTATTATTTGCAACTGATTGCTGCCCAAAACAATGTATGTATGTAAATAATGGGAAAAGTAAAATAATTTTTTTCATTACGTAATGGCGATAGTGCTAATTGTGAATGCGATAATAACGAAATGGTAGAGCGAATTATTGCCATAAAGGTAGGAAAAATTGGGGGTAAACAAACTATCAGAAGTTATTAACTACCCGCCCGGCTTTTTATTATTTTTATAACCTTTGCAACACAATGGCTAAAACCGCAGTAAAAGAGGCTTCCGACACCCCTTTAATGAAGCAATACCAAGGCATTAAGGCGAAATACCCCGATGCGTTGTTGTTGTTCCGCGTAGGCGATTTTTACGAAACTTTTGGCCAGGATGCCGTTAAGGCTTCGGCTATATTGGGCATAGTGCTTACACGCAAATCGTTGGGGAATAACGGTAATACCGAGTTGGCTGGGTTCCCATACCATTCGCTTGATATTTACCTGCCCAAACTGGTGCGTGCCGGTCACCGTGTTGCTATATGCGACCAGCTGGAGGACCCAAAAATGGTGAAGGGGATTGTGAAGCGCGGAATAACTGAACTGGTTACTCCCGGTGTTTCATATAACGATAAAGTACTACAGCATAATGTCAATAACTTTTTGGCCGGTGTTTACTGGCACGATAAAAAAGCGGGCGTGGCTTTCCTCGACGTGTCTACCGGTGAGTTTTTAGTGGCGGAAGGAGATAAGGATTATGTGGAGAAATTGTTGCAGAGCTTTCAGCCGACTGAAGTGCTTTTTCCCAAAGACAAAAAGAAAGAATATAGCGAAACATGGGGAGAGAAGTTTTATAACTATCCCCTTGATGGTTGGATATTTACCGAAGACTACGGACGTGAAACCCTGCTGAAACATTTCGGGACAAAGTCGCTAAAGGGCTTTGGGGTTGAAGGTATGGGCGAGGCTATTATAGCCGCAGGTGCTGTGTTGCATTATTTAGCCGATACCCAACATGATAAGGTTCAGCATATAAATAAAATTGCCCGCATTGAGCGTGAGCATTTTATGTGGCTCGATGAATTTACCATACGCAACCTTGAACTGATACAGCCTTTACATGATAGGGGCAGGTCGCTGATGGAAGTGCTTGATAAAACATCTTCGCCAATGGGTTCGCGCCTGCTGCGCAGGTGGATAACCTTTCCGCTGAAAGAAAAATCGTTGATAGAAGAAAGACTCGATGTGGTTGATTTTTTACTGGCTCATGAGGAGTTTGCAGAGAAAACTGACCAGCAGATACGAATGATTGGCGACCTGGAACGTATTATTTCCAAGGTGGCTGTGGCGCGTATATCGCCAAGGGAAGTGATACAACTAAAAAATGCGTTGCGTTCCATTGAAATTATTCAGCATGATTGTGTGCTGAGTGAAAACGGGCATTTGAAAAAAATAGCTGAGCAGTTCAACCCGTGTAAAAGCATGTCGGAGCGCATAGAGGCAGAAATTATGCCCGACCCGCCTGCTTTGGTAAACAAAGGCAATGTAATTGCTACGGGCATTAATGCCGAACTGGATGAGTTACGAAAGATTGCCTTTTCAGGTAAAGATTATCTGGTGCAGATACAGCAGAGGGAAATTCAACGGACTGGAATCGCGTCGTTGAAAATAAGTTTCAATAATGTTTTTGGTTATTACCTTGAAGTAACTAATGCGCACAAAGACAAAGTACCTGCCGACTGGATACGCAAGCAGACATTAGTGAACTGTGAGCGTTATGTTACCGAAGAGCTAAAACAATACGAAGAAAAGATATTAGGCGCGGAAGAAAAAATACTGGCGCTGGAAGAAAGGCTTTATAATGAGCTGGTGTTGGCGTTATCTGATTACGTGGTGCCTGTACAGTTAAATGCTACACTGGTCGCCCGCCTCGATTGCCTTATATCGTTTGCTAAAGTGGCTAAGAGAAATGGCTACATACGCCCGCATATAAAAGATGATACCAGCATTGATATAAAAAACGGAAGGCACCCTGTAATAGAACAGCAATTGCCTCCCGGAGAAAGTTATGTATCGAATGACGTATACCTTGATAATGAAACACAGCAGATAATTGTAATTACCGGCCCCAACATGTCGGGTAAATCGGCTTTACTGAGGCAGGTAGCGCTTATTGTAATTATGGCACAGACAGGTTGTTTTGTTCCGGCACAACATGCTGAGATTGGCATAGTAGATAAGGTATTTACCAGGGTAGGAGCATCTGATAATATTTCGTCGGGCGAGTCGACTTTTATGGTGGAGATGAATGAAACGGCCAGCATACTGAATAATATTTCGAACCGCAGTCTTATTTTACTTGATGAAATTGGCCGCGGCACAAGTACATACGATGGTATAAGTATTGCATGGGCCATAGTAGAATATTTGCATGAGCACCCCGATGCAAAAGCCAAAACGTTATTCGCCACACATTATCACGAGTTAAATGAAATGGCGGCGCTCTATAAACGGGTGAAGAATTTTAATGTGTCGGTGAAAGAAGTTGGCAACAAAGTAATTTTCCTGCGAAAATTAGTACAGGGCGGAAGTGAACATAGCTTTGGTATTCACGTGGCACGCATGGCGGGTATGCCGGTAAAAGTGGTTCAGCGCGCATCGGAAGTATTGAAACAATTAGAGAATACCCACAGCCCTGCTTTATTAAATGAAGAAGCCAAACAGGTAAAGAAAGATGATGATTATCAATTAAGTTTCTTTCAACTCAACGACCCCTTGCTGGAACAGATACGTGAAGAGGTTCAGAATACCGATATAAATTCACTGAGCCCTATTGATGCTTTACTGAAGCTCAATAAAATTAAGAAGCATATAGAAGGGAAGTAACGTGATAAGGTAATGCCATTGCTCAACTATTCAAATCATGGGATTAGACAGTGTAGAACTTGTGATGGATTTTGAGACTTTTTTCAATTTTAAAATGCCTGATGTGGTGTCTGAAAAATTGCGAACAGTGCAGGATGCTGTGAGCTATATTTCAAGCCAAATTACATTTGTTAATGCCGGAGTTGATATAAAATCTGATGTAGCAAAACAATTGGCACGGGGTTTGGACATTGCTATTTCCGATATTAATTTAAGTGATAAAATAGATAACCTTATTCCTTGCAACAATGAAGAGGGTTGGATAGACCTTGCATCGAAACTCTCTTATAGCATACCATTTCCATTTCCCCATGGTAAATTTAATAAGTATCTGGACAAGCTATTCCCTTCAAACAGAATCGACTACCAAAATACTACGGTAGATAGATTCTTAGACTTGATTTGCGCGGTTAATTATAAGAAGCTTATAGTGCCTGGAAAGATTCAAAATGAATATGAAGTGCTGATTGGGGTAATGGGACTTACGATAGATAAACTCGGCGTTGATCCCTACGACGTATTCGCTACCAGTAATTTTGTAAATGATTTAGGACTGGATTAATTAAATCTTAACAATTTTTTTATCTTCCCATACGCGCAGCTTTATCAGCTGCTTTCTTGCACTCATCGGCATAGCCCTGTGCATCATCAACGCCAAGGTCGGCTGCTTTCTGGAACATTGGGCATGCATCCTGTCCCATTTTTTGCTGGTACAAAGCTATTTTGTAATAGGCATCGCCATAGCTTGGCTTAATACGTATAATCTGCTGGTAGTCAAATTGAGCCGATGCCTCTTTATCCATATTCTCGCATGCTTCGGCACGGTGAACGTATGCGTCAATAAATCCGGAGTTCAGGCCAATGGACCTGGAAAGGTCCCTGAAGGCCATGTCCCACTTCTGTTTTTCTTCCCATAACAGGGCCCTGCGGTAATAAAGCTGGGAGTTATTTGAATCTATAGACAGTGCGGTTGTGTAGTCCATCATAGCCGAATCCGGTTTGCCTATACCATCATATGCAGCACCCCTGTATACATAATAGGTGGCTGAATCAGGGCAGAGGAGCACAGCCATATTCAGATTTTTCAGTGCTTCCGGGTACTCTTTCAGGCCAACCGCATTTTTGCCATCGCTGAAATATTGCGCGCCACACATCCAGCAGAACCCCATGGTGTAAGCATCCTTAGCGGCTCTCATAGTGTCACTATAATGCTTGGCTTTTCCCAGGTAAATGCATGAGCCAACTTTATCGCCTTTTTCTTTTTTCAGCAAAGCCGCCTGGTAGTATGCCTCGGCATATTTATGGTCAACGCGTATGGCCATAAGGAAATCGGTATAGGCACTGTCTTTTTTACCAAGTAAAAGCCTGGCTTCGCCTCTTTCGCAAAAACCTTGTGCCCACACATGGGTAAAGGTGAAATTAGGAAACAACTCGCCTTTCTCGAAAGGGCTGCAGGTATCGTAGGTAGCTACCTTTTTCAGATATGCGGGCAGCTTATCGCTTAAGGAATGAATATAATTGGTATAGTTGCTTTCAGCAGAGGTGTAATTCTTGGCCATCATAGAGCCTTGAGCGGTTTGCAGGGCCACATCGTCCTGGGCGCTGACATGTAATGATGTAAGTAGGAGTATAACCGGAATAAACTGTAAATATTTCTTCATGCGGCAAAGAGATTCGTAGCTCACAAATCTAATAAATCCCCTTTACTCCCGTATTAATTTTTATTCACATGCCAATAATCAGAATTCCTGCAGGCGCTGCCCCACATTCCAGCGGAAGGAAAACTGCACAATTTTATCATCGCTGTTATATGCCTTATCATCACTTATTTCTTTACGGTCGGTAAGGCTTAAATCAATAAACATATTATGCTTTAACTGGTAGGTTGCGGTAAAGCTTAAATAGGTAATGGTAGTAAAATAACCTTGTGTAATTACATTGTTGTAATTATCAGGGTGCTTGTTATAATCAATCATAATATTGCTACCATAATCGCTTTTGGCCGAATCGAGCCCGATGGCTGTATAAAAAGCCTTGGCGGTGAACGAAAGTTTATAGGTTGGCTGGAACCTTAAAACTACTATGTTCTCGTAAAAATTGGCTCCATTAGGGTCGGCCAGAGGCTGGTCGTAGTTTGAATAATTGGCGTAATATGAGTAATCGGTTGTTTTTGAAAACGAGAAGTGGGTATATGTATAAGGGCGCACCACGTTAAACTCGTATTGCAAATCGAGGTTTTTTATGCCAAATACATCAATGTATTTAAGCCCCATTTGCAAGGCCTGTTTATCGCCCCACCATCCGCTGGAATCTTTAATTTCATCGAGGTTGAATTCATCGATAAAGAAGGTTCCGTAAAGTGAAAAGTGGTGCAGGAAATTCCATTTCCAGGTAATGCCAATGTGGTCCTTATCGGGTGCGCCCAGGCCGTTTTCAGCGGCTTTGTAAAAAATAATGGGGTTCAGGTAAGTGAAATCGTAGCCCCGGTTATGAATGGTGTCGGTGTTTCCGAAGGTTATACATTCAAATAAGCCTATGTTGAAGTTTTTCGAAACGTTAAAGCTCAGGTAGTGCAGTGCCATATATTTCTGCGGGTAAAACACATCGCCCTGCACATTGCCTATAGTGCCCACCACATCGGCGGTCATTTTGGCCCATACGTTTATGTAATCAAACTTCCATATTTTGGTATCTATCTTCCAGAAGAGGTAGCTGGGTGAATAATCGGACAACATGAGCGAACGGTAACCGTCGCCAATAAAATTTTTATCCTGCCCGAATTGTGTAGTTATATGCCTGGTAAGGTGGAAATCGACATAACCGTTGAAGTCATAAAAATCGTATCCCCCGGTTTTGTAAGTCTGCCAGTAGCCTTCGCCGGGAACAACGCTGGTAGCTTTAACACGGTTATTTACATATTGCGGAAAATAAGCCTGGTTATCGGTAAGGAAAGTGTAAAAACCAATTTTGTCATCTATAGAGCCCCTTACTTCAACACCTCTTGTATTTATAAACGTAGTTTTCTTTTTCGACGAATCCATTTCACTGCCATATGACAGGTATAGCACAGGATTTACCTGGCATTGAAATCCTTTTGTAGTCGCCTCGTAAAAATCGTTCTTCTTTTTATACAGGCCCCATATAAAAGGCTTATTGCTTTTACCTGAATCTTTTACATTGCTCCATTCCCAGTTATCATCGCGCAGGTATTGTATATCCTTTTTGTCCACTTTTGAAAAACGGGCGCTGTCTTTCGAAAGCGAGTCGGCCAGTTTGGCTATATCTTTCCTGAAATAAGGTTTTATATTGGTGTATATATCGCCCGATGTTCCACCTTTAATATCAAGCCTGTCAATAAGGTGGTAATAATCGTAATCGATGGGGGCATAAACGCTTTGCGCTTTTGCCGTTAATGAATAAACTAAAAAGAACGCGATAAAGTAATGTAGTTTATGCTGCATATTTAAGTGTTGAAGTTATTTGCGTAAAATAGTTACAAATCCTTTTTTTACTTCGCGGTTGGCAAGGGTTAGCAGGTAGTAGTAAGTGCCATCGGTAGCATTACTGCCCGTCCAGTCGTTATGGTAGTCTGTCGAATGATATACCACATCGCCCCAGCGGTCGAATATTTTAAGGTTGGTATTGGGATACTTATCAAGGTTCGCAATAAAAAACACATCGTTTGCGTCGCCGCTGCCCGGTGTAAATACGTTAGGCACTACCACATCGCAGGGGTTAATATTTACAATTACTGAGTCGTTATTGTAAGTGCAGGCCCCGGTTACCAGCATTTTTACCTGCTTAGGTCCCGAGGTGGGCCAGCTTACTACATACGGGCCACCCAGGCTACCCGATTGCACAACTCCGCCATCGAACTGCCAGGTATAAACATCGCTGGCATCGTTAATGGGGAATGAAATGCTTACCTTATCGTTAGGGCATATAGAATCGACCGGAACGGTTGAAATGTTCAAGGGGTTTGTTCCTCCGCGGAAGGTACCACCGGCCAGGAATACGCCTGAATCGTAAAAAGGATCATTAGCGTCGGCAATGGCAATGCGGATATGATAAGTTTGTCCGCATTGCACTTGCGACAAAGCTTTTATAACTGTAGTAAAACCGCCATACCCTACCGTAGTGCCACTGTCGTTATCAACGTAATATTTCGAATTGCTGTTGCAGCATGCCCCGCCACAGTGGCTTTCTGCAGCACAGTTCCCGTTAATAGTATTAATTGAAATAGGTATTGCGGTACTGGGTACAAGGGCTATGTTTTGCTGACCCACAATTCCGGGCCCGCTGATAAAGAAAGCGAACACATCGTTCACCTTACAGCATGTGAAGGCAGGATATTCCTGCGAACCGAAAGCGAAGTCGAAGCTTACCGTGTCGGCAAAAGGAACGAAATCGAATTCAAGTATACAGGCATCGAAAGTGGAGTCGCCGCAAATGGCAGTCAGCGCCGAATCGCCCGGCAACCTGTTATCTACGCCCCTGTTTAAAGGGTTGTAAGCGCCTGCCGCAACTTCTACGCTGCCTGTTGTCATAAGTACCCCATTGGCAATGCCTATATTCGATTTTGTGCCGTTAAAATAACCAATGGCATGCGCGGCTCCGGTATATTTAATATTCGACACAATTATGCTGTTGCCAAGCAATACATTCTTTACGAGCTCGTCAGGGGTGTAGGTGTTAGTGTCGACAATAAGCTGGGCTTCTGCTTTGTAAAAGCAAAATGAAAATAATAACGATAATATAGCACTGCGTTTTAGGCCCATAGCATGCGTAAGGTACAAAGTTAAAAAATTATATGCGGAGAAAGGAGCAGAAGTTGCATATTTGTGAACAGTTTATTATCGCCATACCCAAAAAAATACAATATGAAACAGGTAAAAGAATATGTAAACGCCAACAAGCAGCGTTTCATCGACGAACTTATTGAGTTATTAAGCATACCATCGGTAAGCGCCGACCCTGCTTACAAGAAGGATGTTGCCCGCACGGCAGAGTGGGTTAAAAAATCGCTGCTCGACGCAGGGGTTGATAAAGCCGAGGTTATACCCACCGCCTTTCACCCTATAGTGTATGGCGAAAAGATTATTGACAAGAAATTACCAACTGTAATGGTGTATGGCCATTATGATGTGCAGCCGCCCGACCCGCTTGATTTGTGGACCTCGCCACCGTTTAAGCCGGTTATAAAAAACGGCAAGATTTATGCCCGTGGCGCCTGCGACGATAAAGGGCAGATGTACATGCATGTGAAGGCATTTGAGCTGATGATGCGCAACAAAATGCTGCCCTGCAATGTGAAATTTTTGATAGAAGGCGAAGAAGAAGTAGGTTCGGAATCGCTGGGCGTTTTTGTAAAGAAGAACAAAGCCAAACTGCAATCGGACGTAATACTTATTTCTGATACCGATATTATTGCCAACGATATACCATCTATAAATGTTGGGTTAAGAGGGTTAAGCTATGTACAGGTAGAAGTTACCGGCCCTAACCGCGATTTGCATTCGGGGGTTTACGGAGGGGCTGTGCCGAATCCTATTAATATATTGTGCGAAATGATTGCATCGTTGAAAGATAAGGACGGGCATATTACCATACCTGGTTTTTATAAGGATGTAAATAAGGTTTCGGATAAAGACCGTAAAGAACTTGCCCGTGCGCCTTTCAGCCTGAAGGAATACAAGAAAGACCTGGGAATTGATGATGTAATTGGTGAAAAAGGATACACTACCCCTGAGCGTACTTCTATACGCCCGACCCTCGATGTAAACGGAATATGGGGTGGCTATACGGGCGAAGGCTCCAAAACGGTGATAGCATCGAAAGCATACGCTAAAATATCAATGCGCCTTGTACCTAACCAATCACCAGACAAGACAATAGCGCTATTCACAAAGCATTTTACAAAAATAGCCCCCAAATCGGTGAAGGTGAAAGTTATTCCTTTCCACGGAGGCGACCCCTTGCTGCTCGATACTAAATTTGTAGGCTATGCCGCTGCTGAAAAAGCCATGATTACTTCATTTGGCAAAAAGCCGATACCGGTAAGGGGTGGTGGTAGCATACCTATTGTTGCATTATTTAAAAAAGAACTGAAAACCGATTCTATATTGTTTGGCTTCGGGCTTAATTCTGATAATATACATTCGCCAAATGAATCGTATGGTATTTTCAACTACCTGAAAGGTATTGAAACTATTTCACTTTTCCACCAGTACTATGCTGAGATGAGGAAGAAGAAGTAGGGGGAGTTGAATAGATTTCTCACACCGACTTTGTCGGTATTCGAAATGACAGGATGGGTTATAAGATTTATTGAGAATCAGGGGTGGTAAATCCCACCCTGATTCTCTTTTTTTGTACATTAGCTTAAATTGTCATTTCTCTCCGCCAAGTTGGCGGAGAGAAATCTAACAAACGGCGTTAAGGAGAAAGAATAATGAAACCACTGATAAAAATAGGATTTTGTATTCTATTATTATGTTCAACTTTAGGTGTATTCGCTCAATCCGATAGTTCTAAATTCTCTTTTATAGGAGTAAATGGGGGAATAGCCGTGCCTTTAAAATCATTTGCACCTTTTTCTTCTGTTTTTCCTGATAGTAAAGCCTCCTTAGGATATACCGTTAATATTACTGTTGAATATCCAATTAAAAATTCACGGATAGGGATAATTGGATTATTAAGCTATGGACAAAATAAATTTAATCCTATTTCATTTAGCCCAAGTGGGGGAGGATATTTGTATGACAGTTCCCGTTATGGTAATTTTAATGAACTTACTATTCAAGGCGGCATTTACTTACCTTTATCATCGAAAGACAATGTGTTTAATTTTCACGTTTTAGGTGGAGTATTGTTTTTTACATTTCCTGAAACTATGTATTCAGAAAACTATTATTACCCAAGTTATGCTTATAATGAAACCTATAGAATTAATTCTGCGAACATTATGGGGCTTACATTTGACATGGGCTTTGGCATCAAAGGTTATATAAATCAAAAGTTATTATTTGCATTGAGCATAGATACCTTCTTTTCTGAAAAAAGTAATTGTATAACGGGTTTAACTAATTATCAGGCAGGAACTAATACATATTTCTCATCACTAAATGTTTTCCTTTTCAATATTACAACTGGTTTAGCCTATGTGATTGGCAAGTAGCTTTCCTTTTACCAATACTTAGTGTAATTTATTGACAATCAATACAGTAATTAACTATTTTCCATTCTTTTTGATGCTCAACTACCACCAATGTTAATTTATCGTTAAATAAATAAGGGCTTTATTGCCTTTATTTTCGCTGAATTGGTCAAAAAACGGGGCTTGTTCATAATATAAGAGGACGAAAAAGTTGGTTAATTGGCTAAAATGAATACATTTGCGCCGTACTGATTCGTCTTTTTCTAACATACCCTTAATTAAAATGAAAAAAGGAATACTAAATCGTTCCCTTAAAGGCTTTATTGCTTTTCTGTTTTTATGCAATGGAACACTTATTGCGCAAACCGATTCTTTCCATTTTACAAAAGATGGCAAGCTAAAAGGACAAGACTTTGAAGAAGTTAACGCTTACTGGCGTGAAGGCGGTAAGGCTCTCAGAACTAAATTGGGGTTAAATACCGCTGATTTCAGGCAATTCATTACTTTTTATAGTAATAGAATTGACTCTGACCGCAATACTTTTATAGCAAAAATTACAAGCGGTGCCATAACGAAAAAAAATATGTTTGAATATATTGCCTTTAAGGAATCGCAATATATTTTCTATTACAAACAATACCAGGAGGCCAAGAAGAATTTCCCCTCGTCGGTAGCCGAATATTCTGTGAAGCATAATTATAATAAGAGGCCTGAGGGTACATGTAACCCAAGCTGTACTAATATAGATTTTGAGAATGGTACACTTTCAGGATGGAATGCGTATTATGCTTCCAATTCATCAAGTACTACATCATTTATTATTACTACTCCGGTTGGTGGAGCAGCTGGTGCGGTTACCAAGGCAGCTTTTGATCCCAGCGCTGCTATTAACGATTACCAGGTTGAAATAATGTCAGGCGGATTTGATGCGTTGGCCCCCTCTGTTCCAACTGTTTCTCCTTTCGGCGGAAAATATTCTGCACGGATTGGTGACAGTACAGTACCGTACCAGGGAGTTGCCATTTTGAACCAGACTTTTCAGGTAACTGCGGCCAATACCAACTTCACCTATATGTATGCTGTGTTCCTGGAAAACCCGGGCCACCCTTACTATGAACAACCTTTTTTCAATATTGCACTGCTCGATGCAGTAGGGGATACCATACCGCATTGCGGAACCTATAACGTAGTTTCAGGCGCTGGCCTGCCTGGTTACGATTCGGTTTTTTACTCTAACGACGGGGATTATGTTTACTATAAAAACTGGACCGTTGTATTTGCTTCCTTAAAAGCATATATAGGACAGTGTGTTACCATTCAGTTCCAAGCTTCTGATTGTGCACTTGGCGGACACTTTGGCTATGCTTATGTAGATGCTTCCTGCAGCCCTGTTGGCCTTATTTCTTCATCTCCAGCATTATGCGGGCAGAAATTTATTACCCTCACGGCTCCTTCAGGTGGTATTTCATATTCATGGACCGGCCCCGCAGGAGGTATAGTTGGCGCTTCCAACACCCAATCGGTGAATGTTGACAGCGCCGGAACATATACTGTAATTGTTACTCCTGTAACGGGTACTTTCTGTGCTGACACTGTTTCTATTACCGTTCCAAAGGCCCCCGGCCCACCTCCAATACCTTCATTTAAGGCCGATACAGTTTGTATGGGAACACCAACACAATTTACAAATACCTCGACGCCTGATACAGCCGGTGACAAATTCTACTGGATATTTAACGGCCTTAGTACATATCAGGACTCTACTACTAACCCAAGCTATACTTTCAGTTCGCCGGGCGTATACAGTGTGAAACTATTCGAGGTAAGTGGTGGCTGTGGTGCCGATACTACTATACTGGTAAAGGTAGACAGCAATTCTGTTTCAGGCTTTACCTATACGAATGCATGTGTGGGGCAGACGGTATTTTTTACCAATACCTCTACAGGCGCCACTATATACAGCTGGAATTTTGGTGATCCGGGTTCGGGCCCTGCCAACACAAGTACCATCCTCGATCCTACCCACATTTATGGCTCTGCAGGAACATATACTGTAACCCTAGTGTCAAGTAGCGGAGGTTCATGTTCAGATACTCTTAAAGAAGCTGTTACTATAACCTCGCCTCCGGTGGTTACAGTCAGCGGTACCGATTCAATATGCCCCGGTGCCAGTGATGTTCTTACAGCTTCTGGCGCTACCAGTTATATATGGCAGCCCGGTGGCCTTTCAGGAGCTACTGTAACTGTAACTCCGTCAGCAACTACAACCTATACAGTTACCGGTACCACCGGTTTATGCAGCCACGATAGTACATTTACTGTAGTGGTAAAAGTAAACCCTACCGCCGGAATTACAGCCAAGCCCGATACCATTTGCGTTGGCGACAGCGCACATTTATATGCCTCGGGTGGAGGAACATATCTCTGGTCATCGCCCAGCAGCACATCTGACAGTATTTGGGTAAAACCCGGTTCAACTACAAATTACAATTTGCTGGTAACCAAAGATGGTTGTTCGGTTGGTGTAAATAAAACAGTAACTGTTCAATCGGCGGCATCTATTATTCTTACCCTTTCGAAAGACAGCATTTGCCCTAACGATAGCGCTACACTTACTGTAACAGGCGCTAATACTTATGTATGGAGCACTGGTGCAACCACCAGTTCTATTACGGTTTCCCCGGGCGTTACAACCCCGTATTGGGTAGTTGCCCAGAATTTATGTGCAAAAGATTCACTGGCTAAAACACTTCATATAGTACCTTTCCCTACGCCTCTTGTTTCAGGTAATGATTCTATTTGCACAGGAAGCAGTACTACTTTAACAGCTACAGGTGGAACAACCTATACATGGAACCCAGGCTCTTTATCCGGTGCGGTTGTAACCGTAAAACCGGTTTCAACTACAACATATACTCTTGAAGCAGCCAACGGCGCTTGTAGTAAAGATACTACCTTCACGGTATATGTATCGCCATATCCTACTCCGTTAATAACAGCCGTACCCGACAGCGTTTGTCCGGGCGGCTCTTCAGTGCTGACTGCCAGCGGAGGCGGAACATATAGCTGGGCCACAGGCCAGACAAGCGATACACTTACAGTGGCCCCGGTAACAACTTCTGTATATACGGTAACTGTTACCAAGAATGGGTGTTCAATCTCTACCACAGGGCAGGTTAATGTAATAGTGCCCGGCTCTACTACACTGGTGCTTTCGCGCGATAGTATTTGCCCTTCAGATACAGCCAGCTTTAAAGCAGCAGGAGCCACCACCTATTCGTGGAGCCCTGCAGCAGGATTAAGCTGTACCAATTGCCCTAATCCTGAGTTTACAGGAACAGTAACAGCGGGAAATTATACCTACACCCTTATTGCACATACAAAATGTGCTATTGATACCTTGAAAAAAACAATAACAGTAGTAGGTACTCCGACTGTAACCATAGTTGGTAACGACTCAGTTTGCGCGGGCACCAATACTGTGCTTACCGCATCGGGAGGTTCGAGTTACAAATGGAGCACCGGTTCAACGAAAGCGTCAATAATAGTAAGCCCTAGTGTAAACACTACTTACTATGTAACGGTTTCGAACGGACATTGCAGCACAATAGATTCATTTAGGGTGAGAATTAAACCTTTACCTATAGTTACCATAACAGGCCCGACAACGGCTTGCAGTGGCGATAATGTTACCATTACGGCTACCGGCGGCGGAACCTATGAATGGAGTACAGGGCAAAGCTCAAGCTCTATTACTGTGCCTGCTACCGCGGCACTTAGTAACCTTTATGTGGTGGTAACCAAAGGTTGCGCCGATACAGTGAAATACCCGATAAGTGTGGTTGCAACCAAGGGCGTAGTGGCATGGGCGCATCCTGATACTGTTCCGCTCGGCACGGTTGTAAACATTAATGCATCGGGTGTAACAGGTTATGTATGGAGCCCTTCTTCGCAGGTTAATTGTTATACATGCCCTAATACCACAACTGCAGGCCTAACTAACAACACTACATTTACCGTAACCGGTACCGATAGTAACGGTTGTGTAAGTACTGCCGAAGTAACTATTTACATAGAGTGCGAGGATTTCTTTGTCCCCAACGTATTTACACCTAATGGCGATGGAGACAATGATGAGTTTATTGTAAGGCAAGTAATAACAAAAACTCCGCTTACACTTACCTCTAATCCGGAGGAGCCTGATTACACCATTGAGATATTTGACAGGTGGGGTAAGAAGGTATTCAGCGCTAACGGTTCTACAGCCGCTCCATGGAATGGTAAGATAGATAATACAGGTGGTGATGCCCCTACAGGTGTGTACTACTATATTATTAAATCTACCTGCGATAACAACAATTACGACCAGCACGGTTTTGTGCAGCTGATACGTTAAAGAAAAAATAACTATTAAGAAAGGGTGAAAGTTTTCTTTCACCCTTTTTTCTTTGACTGTTGGCGGGCAGTACAGGTGCTTTATACGTATTTCACTTAAAAGCAGTACCTTTGATACTTAAACTATACCTTTTAGAATGAAAAAATCTACTTTTTTCCTCGCTAAAACCCTGGTATTGCTTTCCTTCATTTCTTCTGTAACCGCTTTTTCCCAAAGCAAGCCCGACATGGATGAGGCCGATAAAGGCTTTATTATTTTCGGAAAAGTATTGGAAAAAGTACGTGAAAATGTGGGTGCAAGCAAAGAAGATTTCAGGATTTTCCAGTCGTTTTACGGGCAAAAAATTGATAATGAAAGAGGAAAATTTTTCAGTTCATTAGGCAGCGCCCGTTTTGATGAAAAGGCTGCTGAAAATAAAATGAAAGATGAGGAAACACGTATTACTGCTTTATATAATCAGTTTGTAGAGGTAAGGAAAGAATACCCTTCTTCAGTTGAGGAATTCAGGTACCCTGCACACCGTCTTATGGGTACATGCGACTCAAGTGGCTGCACTAATATTAACTTTGAACAGGGCACGCTTAACGGCTGGAATGCCTTTTACGGTTACGACAATAACAGCAGCGGCTTCCCTTATTTCAATGTAACAGATATTACGGGCGGGCCTGCCGGCGCAGTTACTGAGGCTGCTAATGATGCATTTACATCAACATCAGGTTATTATAATGCCGGTATTGGACCAAATCCCAGCCCCGATTACCAGATAAGCATAACTTCAGGCGCACGAGGCGATGCATTGGTGCCTACAGTTCCTGTTGTGTCTCCTTTCGGCGGAAAATATTCAGCTATGGTGGGCGACAGTACCCTGCGGAATTACGGAGTAGCTATTCTTTCAAAGACCTTTTTAGTAAACTCAAGCAACGATAACTTTACATACCAATACGCGGTTTTTCTTGAAAACCCTGTTTCACATAGTTATTATCAGCAGCCATTTTTTAAAGTTGCTGTGTTAGATGAACTGGGAGATACCATTCCTTTCTGCGGAGAATACACAGTGGTTTCAAAAGGCGGCCTGCCTGGATTTACAGCTATTTATTATCCGCCTAATGGAGATTCAGTGTACTATAAAAACTGGACCGTAGTTGATGTGCCCCTGAAAAAATATATAGGCCAATGCGTTACCGTAGTTTTTGAATCAGGCGATTGTGGCCTTGGCGGACATTTTGGCTATGCCTATGTAAGCGCTTCATGTGCTCCGCTGGGTGTGCTGAGCTCTTCACCGGCTTTATGCGGACAGAAAACAATTACCGTTACAGCTCCTCCCGGTTTTGCGGGCTATTTGTGGAGCGGACCGACAAACGGAATAGTAGGCGCAGATAGCACCCAGAATATTTCAGTTGACAGTGCAGGAACATATACAGTTGTATTAACACCGGTTACCGGCGCAAGTTGCGCCGATACGCTTAGTATAACAATCGGCAAGGCTCCCGGCCCTCCGCCTACAGCTAACTTTACTGCTGACACCGTTTGTGCGGGACAGGCCACTACATTTAATAATAAATCGAACCCGATAACGGGTAAGTTTTACTGGGATTTTTACAACACCGGAACATTTGAAGATTCAACCGTTAACCCTACATGGACATACGCCCATGCAGGTACCTATTTTGTAAAACTGTATGAAAATAATAATGGTTGCGGGGCCGATACAATATTGAAAGTTATAGTAGACAGCTCATCTATAGCCTCATTTACGGCTCCCAGTGTCTGCCTCGGGCAATCGGTAACTTTTACAAATAACTCGGTGGGTGCAACTTCCTATGCCTGGAATTTCGGCGACCCTTCTTCAGGTATAAATAATACAAGTACCCTTACCAATCCTTCGCATACCTATGGCTCCATAGGGACATATACTGTTGTACTGGTTACCAAAATAAAGGGCAGTACTTGCGCCGATACAGCTAAAGAAGTAATTACCGTATCACCTATTCCTGTGCCTAATATTGTGGGTAACCACAACATTTGTGCGTGTACCAACACCGTGCTTACTGCTTCGGGTGGTTCAACCTATTCATGGGCTCCGGGCGGAGGTACAACAGCTTCCATAACAGTTAAGCCTTGCGTTAATACTGTCTATACTGTAACTGTTTCGAATGGAGTTTGCACAGCAACAGATACGTTCGCGGTAATTGTTACACCCTTACCTGTGGTTACGGTTACAGGCGCCACCAATGTTTGCCAGAACGACAGCGTAACACTAAGCGCAACCGGCGGAGGTGTGTACGAATGGAGCAATAAATCGACAAACAGTTCCATTACAGTACTGGCATCGAAAGATTCGACCTATTATGTTGTGGTAACAAAAGGTTGCGCCGATACAACTTTCCATACTATTACTGTTATTCCTGTGAAAGGCATTACAGCTTGCTGCGATACAACCATAGCCCCCGGAACCAGTGCAGGAATAGGCGCAAGTGGTGCCGTTGGTTATGTGTGGAGCCCTTCAGGCAGTGTTGATTGTTATACATGCCCGGTTACTAATGCTACACCAAGCGTGACTACTACCTATACGGTTGTGGGAACGGATAGCAACGGCTGTAAGAGTTATGCAGAGGTTACTATAACATTGGAATGCACCAATTATATTATACCGAATGTATTTACGCCTAATGGCGACGGTAAGAATGATGCTTTCCTTATAAAGGCATTCGGAACACAGAAATACAGTATAGAGATATATGACCGATGGGGCGTAAAGGTATTCCAGTCCGATGATCCGTCAACACCGTGGAACGGTAAAATAAATAATACCGGTGGTGAAGCTCCTACAGGTGTTTACTATTATATTCTTAAATCAAACTGTAATAATGTGGAAGATGACCACCACGGCTTTTTGCAGTTGATAAGAGGACAATAGTAAGTTCAATTGATTAACGAATATCGATTAACGATTTCTGATTTCAGAAGTTAATACAGGTTGCACTACCCCCAGACTTTTGTACCCTCGGTACAGTTCCTGCAAATGTCTATCTCTTTGCGCGAACGCAGCAATGCCTGGCGGAAATTATTATACTTGTCCCCCTGCCATAATTCTTTAAACGCCTGCTCTTTTACGTTGCCCATAGGGTGCTGGGCATCTTTATCGAAGCAGCAGGGAACCACATTGCCATCCCATGTAATTACACATGAATGCCACGAGCGCCAGCAATGGTTCAGCAGTTCATTTTTTATTTCGTACTTACCCGATTCATTCTTTTTGTAGCGGGCATATTTTTGTTGTTCGGGTATTAAGGGGCTACCGTTCTCATAATCGTAGACCTGAACGGTTTTCAGTTTCACTTCATCAATACCCAGTTCTTTTGCCAATGCTTTAACTTCAGGTATCTGGTGTTCGTTCTGCTTTACCACTAAAAACTGGAATATAGTGTAAGGTGTGCGCGAATTCATTTTCTTTTTCCACTCCACTATATTTTTCGCTCCTTCAATAACTTTATCTAACGTGCCTCCAATACGGTACGATGAGTAGGCTTCCTGGGTAGTACCGTCAATAGAAATAATGAGCCGGTCTAAGCCCGATTCAACCGTTTTCTTTGCATTTTCAGGCGTCAGGTAGTGTGCATTGGTAGATGTGGCTGTATATATTCCTTTATCCGATGCATACTTTACCATATCTAAAAACCGGGAATTCAGATATGGTTCGCCCTGGAAATAGAAGGTTAGATAAGTAAGGTGGGGAGCAAGTTCGTCAATCAGTTCTTTAAAAAAATCTTCTTTAAGCATACCTGTGTTGCGGGTAAACTCACGTTTTCCGCTAGGGCATTCGGGGCAGCGCAGGTTGCACGATGTGGTAGGCTCAATAGATGCTGCAAAAGGCATGCCCTTGTGCATGGCCTTGCCCGTAATCCTCGATAACTGGTAACTGAACAAAACCTTTCCCGCGTTCCATCCTTTGGTAGGAGATATGCGCGATGCAATATTAATACGGTCTTTCAGTTTGGCGAACATAGAGCAAAGATAGCATTAGCAGGAACGATAAAGAAGGGTATGCCTATATTCCCGTGGGATTGGTAAATTTGGACTGATTTTCAAACACGGGCTCTATTGATAACCCACCAGGGGAGTTTCCCGGTATACAGGATTGCCAAATTCATCAAACATTGGGTTTTCATTATCAATACCTGTTTTCTCTATTTGGGTGAACTTTTCCCTATCGGTGAAAAACCTAATAAACGAGATTATGATATACGATAAAAGGTTCATATTGTTAGATTATAGGCACTAAAGTATTGCAGGCTGTAGGCAATTTTGCTGAATAATCGATGAACTGAATAAAACTGGTGATGAACTTAGTAGATAGGATTGTATGCTGTCTTTAATTTCAAAGACAAGCGAAGTTAAGGTTGCAGGAGATGGCGCCTGTTTTTTGGTAAATTTGGACTGATTTTCAAGCTATGGCCTATAAAGTATCGGAAATAGTTAAGGCGTTAAACGCAAAACAGGCGGGTGCCGACCGCAACGTGGAGAACCTGCTTATTGACAGCCGCAGCCTTGTGGTGCCTGAAGGAACGCTTTTTGTAGCCCTGAAATCGGCCAAGAACGACGGACATAAATACATAGGTGAGCTATACAGGCGTGGCATTAGGGCCTTTTTAGTGGAAGAAGGATATGATGCAAAAGAACAAAGCGATGCTACTTTCATACTGGTGAAAGATACCCAAAACGCTCTCCAACAATTGGCTACATGGCACCGCTCGCATTTTAATATACCAATTTTGGCTATAACAGGCAGCAATGGCAAGACCATTGTAAAAGAGTGGTTATATCAACTGCTTTCGCCCGACAGGGTAATTGTCCGCAGCCCGCGCAGCTATAATTCGCAGGTAGGTGTGCCGCTCTCGGTATGGCAGATAAATAGTAGCCATCAACTGGGTATTTTTGAGGCGGGTATTTCTCAGCCCGGTGAAATGGAAGCCCTGCAACATATTATTCAACCTACTATAGGGCTGTTTACCAATATTGGCGAAGCACACGGATTGAATTTTAAAGATGCAAGACATAAGGTAAAAGAAAAACTTAAATTATTTAAGGGCGTTAAAACCCTTGTCTTTTGTAAAGATTATAGCGAGATTGACGAGGAAGTTAAAACATTGGCAGGCATTAAAGCATTCTGCTGGTCAAAAAAACCGGGTGCCGATTTGTGGATTAATGAAGTTGCAAAGAATAATGGAACCAGCGTAAAGGCAACATATAATGGTGAGCAGATAAGTATATCTATACCATTTACAGATGAAGCTTCAATAGAAAATGCTATTAACTGCTGGGCCTATATGTTAATGTCGGGTTACAAAAATGATGTTATTGCGCAGCGCATTGCCAACCTTCAGCAGGTGGCTATGCGATTGGAAATGATTGAAGGCATGAACAATTGCAGCATTATAAACGATGTATATAATTCCGATATCAATTCGCTTTCCATTGCACTCGATTTCCTGAACCAGCAACGGCAGCATGAGCGTAAAACACTTATCCTCTCCGATATAATGCAGGGTGGAGATGAAGAGGATGTTTATACCAAAGTGGCCGATATTATTAATGCCCGCAAGCCTTCGCGGCTGATTGGCATTGGGGAAACCATATCGCGGTATGCCGGCGAGTTTAATGTGGAGAAGCATTTCTTTAATAACACCAACGAATTTCTATCTCACCTGCCCGGTTTTATTTTTCACGACGAGTCGGTATTGGTGAAGGGGGCCCGCAGTTTTGAGTTTGAGAAAATAAGCCGTGCCTTGCAGCAAAAAGCGCATGAAACTGTGTTGCAGATTAATTTCAATTCCCTCATCCATAACCTGAATTATTTCCGTTCGCACCTTAAGCCCGGCACCCGCATTATGGCTATGGTAAAGGCATTCTCATACGGCAGCGGCAGTTTTGAAATAGCCAATGTGTTGCAATACCATAAAGCCGATTACCTGGCTGTAGCCTATGCCGATGAAGGTGTAGAGTTGCGTACGTCAGGCATATCACTACCTATAATGGTTATGAACCCTGAGCCTGGCAGTTTTGATAATATGTTGCGTTACCAACTTGAACCCGAGGTTTACAGTTTCCGCATATTGGAAATGGTGCTTGACGCGGTGAAGAAAAGCGGTTCGAACCAGCCATTGCCCGTGCATATTAAGCTCGATACCGGCATGCATCGTTTAGGTTTTGCCGATGGAGATATAGAAAAGTTGATAGCCGAACTGAAAAAATCGCCACAGGTAAAAGTGCAATCTGTTTTCTCTCACCTTGCCGCCAGCGATGCCGATGCACATAAAGATTTTACCCTGTTGCAGGTGAACCGTTTTAAAGAGATGAGCGATAAGATTATAAAGAGTTTAGACTATCCTGTAATGCGGCATATATTAAACTCTGCTGGTATAGTGCGTTTCCCCGAAGCCCAGTTTGATATGGTGAGACTGGGGATAGGACTATATGGAGTAGGGGCCAATGATGAAGAACAGAAGAAACTGGAAAATGTTAGTGCATTAAAGACAACCATCTCGCAAATCAACCATTTGAAAAAAGGCGAGACCGTTGGGTATAACCGCAGAGGTGTTTTAGAGAAAGACTCAGTTATTGCCACGGTGGCAATTGGTTACGCCGATGGTTATGGACGAGAATTAGGCAGTGGCAAAGGACAAATGTGGGTAAATGGTAAGCCGGCTCCTGTTGTGGGCGATGTTTGTATGGATATGTGCATGATTGATATTACCGGTATTGATACCAAAGAAGGTGATGAAGTGGTAATCTTCGATAATATACCGGCACTCAGGCAAATGGCTAAAGCCATGAATACCATTCCATACGAAGTTTTAACAGGGCTTTCGGGAAGGGTAAAGCGCATTTACACCCACGAATAGAATACCCTTATATTTGTAAAGGGTATGGTATACGCAATACGCAGAAAAGCACGTTTTTTTATTTTACTTCTTGCAGGAGTATTACCTCTTGTTTCTTTTTCCCAACATAAAATAGATTCGTTGCAGGGCGCACTAGCGGTTTGTAAAACAGATACAGGAAAGGTGGCTATACTAACTGCTATGGCCAGGGCCTATAATGATGTAGATAGTCTTAATAAGGGCCTTTCATACTCCAGGCAGGCGCTGCAGGCAGCCATTGCCAGTAAGTATGAAAAGAAAGAAGCTGAAGCTATGTACATTATGGGCTCGCTTTATTTTAGCAGTGGCGAAAACGACAGCGCTATTTACTGGATAAAAAAAGCTATAGTAGTTTATGAAAAAGAGCCGCTTTCGAAAATGCGGGTGAAAATCTATAAAGGGTTGGGTGATGTATATCGTAATGTGACCAAATACCCTGCTGCCATTGAAATGTATGGTAAGGCGCTGAATGCCGGACAGTCGCTTGCCGATACGGGCGATTTAATATCTATCTACTACAATTGGGGCCTTTTATACGATGCTAACGACCAGTTCGACCTTGCCCGCGATGAATGCAACAAGTCAGCAGAACTGGCACTGGCAGGTAAAAAATACAGATCGGCGATAGCTGCTTATAATGTGGTTGGTAGCGAGTATGCAAGGCAGGGCCTGAGCGGGGAAGCCGCAAAGGCCTATTACGGGGCGCTTGAGGTTAATATTAAGTACTTGCACGATACAGATGCTTCGGCAATTACAAATGTAAACCTTGGTAATGTGTATGATGAAATGAAAGATACAGCCAACGCGTTTAAGTGTTACAGGCAGGCGTTGGACGATTTTGAAAAAAGGAAGAATAAACTGGGCGAAGCTGAGTTGCTGGGCAATATTGGCAATACATATATGAATGTGGGCGACTATAAGCACGCTGAGGTATATGAGTTGAAGTCGCTGGAGGAGATGCAACAGCTTAATGATAAACACTTTTCAGCGCTATGTTACAGCAATGTGGCCGAGTTTTACCGTAAAACAAAGAACTACGATAAAGCGAAGGATTACTACACCAAAGCGCTTCAAATGCAGTTTGATGCAGGGGATAAGGAGGGAATAGTTTATTCCATGTCGGGCCTGGCATTGCTTTATAAAGAGCAGGGAAATATTCCCAAAGCAATAGATTACGAACTGCAGGCCTTTAATGCAGCCGAAGAGATTCATTTGCTGGGGCAGGTGCGCGACCAGGCCAAAGAGATAAGCGATTTGTATGAAAGCCAGCACCAGGCCGACAGGGCGTTTTATTATTATAAGTTATATATAGAAGCGCGCGACACGCTTGAAAATAAGGAAGAATCGAAAAAACTTATTAGCGCTGAATTAAGCCATGAATATGAACAGAAGCAGGAGGCTGAAAAAATTGAAGATGCGAAAAAACAAGCCATTGAAGATGAAAAACAGGCCCATGAAAGGGTGATTCGCAATATCTCGCTTGGGGCATCCTTAGTGTTTCTTCTCCTGGCTGGACTGCTGTTGCGCAACCTTACCCGCATCCGCAAATCGAAACAGATAATTGAGGAACAAAAGCATGAGGTTGAAAAACAGAAAGCTATTGTAGATGAGAAAAATAAAGATATTACCGATAGCATTCATTATGCATCGCGGATACAGAAAGCACTGCTTACAACAGATGAATATATTGGCAAGCATGTGAAAGAATATTTCATTTTGTTTAAACCCAGGGATATTGTAAGCGGCGATTTTTATTGGGCCATAGAGGGCGGGGCTGCAGGCACTTTCCTGATTTGTGCCGGAGACTGTACAGGCCACGGAGTTCCAGGCGCTTTTATGAGCCTGCTCAATATTTCAATGCTGAATGAAACCGTTATTGAAAGAAAAATTTCCAACCCTGCACAGGTATTGAACGAATTAAGGAATGGAATTATCAGGGCATTGAACCCTGAAGGTAAAGATGATGGCAGTAAAGACGGTATGGACTGCTCGCTTTGCGCCATTGATTTTAAAAATAAATCAATGCAGCTTGCATGTGCCAATAATGGGGTATGGATTATTCCTGAGGGAAGTAAAACTGTGGTTGAAATAGAACCCGATAAAATGCCGGTTGGTATACAACATGGTGAACAGAAGCCCTTTACATTGCATACGGTGAACCTTAATAAAGGTGACAACATTTATTTGTTTACCGATGGCTATGCAGACCAGTTTGGCGGGCCAAAGGGCAAAAAGTTTAAATACAAGCAGTTGCAGGAACTTATAGTTGCGAACGCTAATAAGCCCATGAGTGAACAGAAGGCAATATTGGAAAGAACCTTTAAAGAATGGACAGGCGGACTTGAACAGGTAGATGATGTATTAGTGATAGGGTTAAAAGTATAATATGGTGACACTGCATGACATACGGCCATTAATTGGAACAGAACTAGATGAGTTTGAAGTGCGCTTCAGGGCTTCAATGAAGAGCTCGGTGCCCCTGCTCGACAAGATTACCTATTATCTTATTAAAAGGCGTGGCAAGCAGTTAAGGCCCATGTTGGTGTTTCTTTCTGCAGGCCTGCATGGCAAACCCGGCGATTCATCGCATCGCGCAGCGGCCCTTATAGAATTACTGCATACAGCTACCCTTGTGCACGACGATGTGGTTGATGAAACTTACCGCCGCAGAGGATTTTTCTCTATCAATGCTTTATGGAAAAATAAAGTAGCCGTGCTTGTAGGCGACTATTTGCTGTCTCGTGGCTTATTGATGGCTATTGACAGTAAGGAGTTCAGGTTACTGGAATTGGTTTCTACAGCAGTGAAGAAGATGAGCGAGGGAGAGCTTTTGCAGATTGAAAAAACGCGTAAACTGGATATAACTGAAGAACAATATTTTGAAATTATTTCCTGCAAAACGGCATCGCTGGTAGCTGCCTGTTGTGCCAGCGGGGCTTCATCAGTGGGTATGGATGAGGCTACGGTGCAGAAAATGTGGGATATGGGTGAAATGATTGGCATGGCTTTCCAGCTGAAAGACGATTTGCTTGATTTTGGAGCGGGTGAGGATATTGGCAAGCCGATAGGTACCGACATTAAAGAGAAAAAAATGAGCCTGCCGCTTATCTATGCGCTTCAGCAGTCGCCCTATGTGGAGAGAAAAAAGATAATAAACAACATAAAAAACCACAGCAAAGAGCCCGAAGTTATTGAAGAGGTATTTAAATTTGTGAAAGATAAGGGTGGACTTGTATATGCCCAGAAGACAATGACAGATTACAGGGAAAAGGGAAGGAACATATTGAACGAGTTACCTGAGTCGCAGTATAAAAAAGCATTTAACGACCTTATTAATTTTGTTACAGAAAGAAATAACTGATAGTATGAATAACCTACTCAAAACATTTTCTCTTACTGCCGTTTGCACAATTGCATTGGCATCGTGCAATAATAATCATTCGCCGGCCCCGGCTGCTACTCCGCAACCTGCCGCTACAAATGCTACGCCAAAGCCCGACAGTATGGCAGGGCCGAAACCAGCCAGGGTAAATATTCCGGATGGCCCCAACGAAACGCGATACGACAATGGTGTTTTAAAAGCCAAAGGCAATTATTTAAATGGCCAGCGAACAGGCGAGTGGCAAAGCTTTTATCCCAGCGGCAAATTATGGAGCGATGAATCTTATTCCAACGGCCTTGCCGAGGGTAAAGCGACTGTATACTATGAAAATGGCCAGAAAATGTATGAAGGAATGAATGCCAAGGGCCAACCTACCGGGGTATGGCATTACTGGAACCAGAAAGGAGAGATAGTGCGTACGACAGATTACTCGAAGAAGGGCGCTAACAACCCTATGTAGGCTTCTTCAGCTCATTTATTGAAACATCTACCAGGAACTTATTTTTCAGCAGCCTGCGCCCGATAAGCATTGGGTACTTCATATTACCGCGGTCGGTTAGGGTGACAAAGGTCTTTATCCTTCGGCCATGTATACGAATGGCAGTGCGTATAATATACCTGTCCTCGGTATCGCCAAAAGAGTTACGTATGCTTTTACGGGTATAGTTCTTAAAGCGGATTTCCTTTTCGCGATATTCCGGGTGGGTTGGGTCAAGCAACTTGAAGCAAAGTTTTTTTATTCCCTCTATTTCCTTTATCTCAATATGGTGACAATGCAGGGTGCAGTAGTAGGCACCAGAGTCAATTTTGGCACTTATACCTATAAAACCCAGCCGTGGAAGGTCAACCAACGCTGTTCTTCCTATTACCTCTTTGCTCATAAACCCGTTAATATATTCTCAAAAATAGCATGATTAGCATAATATCAAAACAAGTATTTTTGGTTTATGATAACCTACATTCTTTTAGCTATAAATATTGGCATGTCGTTAATGGGTTTCCAGAACAGGAATTTCTTTGAAAAATACCTTTTCCGGCCCTATAATGTAGCGCATAACCGCAGCCAGTGGTACACTGTTTTTACCCATACTTTCCTTCATGCCAATTTCCCCCATCTTTTGTTCAATATGATAGCCTTATATTCATTTGGGCCGGCGCTTGAGAAATATGAATTTGCCCGGTATTTTGGTGGAAAGGCCGAGTTTTACTATATCCTTCTTTACGTTGGGGCTATAATGGTTTCATCATTGCCTGCGCTTGAAAAATATAAGGACACATACGCCTATGCTGCGGTAGGCGCTTCCGGTGCGGTTTCGGCAGTGGTGTTTTCTTTTATCTTAATCAATCCTAAAGCCGGTATTGGTTTCATGTTTATTCCTATTCCCATTCCGGCATGGATTTTCGGCGCTCTATTTATGGCCTATTCATGGTACATGTCGAAGCACGGGCGCGATAATATAGGCCACGATGCCCACCTGTGGGGTGGCCTATTCGGGCTTGCGCTTACACTGGTTCTGCATCCCGCTTTCTTTTCCGGCTTCATTAATCAAATACTTACACATTCCTGATGAATAAGGCCGTATTGCTTGACCGCGACGGAGTGATAAACCGCGAACGAGACGATTACACCTATCGCATAGAGGATTTTGAAATACTGCCCGATGTGGTGGAGGCATTGAAAACGCTGATGAAGAAGGGTTACCTGCTTATCATTATCTCGAACCAGGGTGGTATTGCAAAAGGCGTGTTTACTATAGCCGATGTGGAGAAAATGCATGCCCATATGCTTAATCACTTTACGAAGAATGGCATTAAAATCGAAGAGATATATTATTGCCCGCATCACCCTGAGTTTGGTAATTGCATTTGCCGTAAGCCTGATTCATTGAATGTAGAGAAAGCACTGGCAAGGTTTCATTTAGACCCTGAAAAGTCATATTTCATTGGCGATAAGGAACGCGATGTGCTTGCCGGAAAAAAGGTTGGAGTAGAAGGCATATTGATAGAGTCAAATACGTCATTACTTGAGGCAATTGAAGTAATTATTAAATAATTAAGTCTCGCAAAGACGCCAAGGCGCAAAGATAAAACCGAATGACCGAAAACGAAATAGCAAGGATTCTTGTAGATACTTTTTTGAGGATACACCGTAACCTGGGTCCAGGGTTGCTTGAATCTGTTTATGAAGAAGTGATTTGTTACGAATTACAAAAGGTCGGCATAGAATTTAAGAGGCAACAAGGCATAATTGTAAAATATGATGATGTAAAAATGGATTTGGGATTCAGGGCAGATATTATTGTTGACAATAAGGTAATTATTGAAATTAAGTCAGTCGAGGCCTTAGCCCCTGTTCATCATAAGCAATTACTTACATATCTGAAGATTACTGATTTAAAGTTGGGACTGCTTGTCAACTTCAATGTGGACTTAATAAAAGATGGAATTGTTAGAATTGTAAACAAATTATAACTGCTTGGCGTCTTTGCGCCTTGGCGAGAAAATTAGATGAAGATAGCTGTAAATACACGTTTATTGATAAAAGGTAAAATGGAAGGTATTGCGGTACATGCTTACCATGTGCTGAAACGTATAACTGCCAATCACCCGGAGCACCAATTCCTTTTTATTTTCGACCGTCCTTATAGCGAAGAGTTTATTTTCTCAAATAACATCACTCCCATTTCAGTTATGCCACAGGCAAGGCACCCTTTTCTGTTTTATGTCTGGTTCGAATATTCAGTTGCAGGTGTGTTGAACCACAATAAACCCGATCTGTTTTATTCTCCCGATGGACTCCTCAGCCTGCGAACCGACGTGCCATCTGTACCTGTTATGCACGACATAAACTACGAGCATTATCCCGAAGACCTGCCCAAATTAGCATCTTGGTATTATAAACGTTATTTCCCGAAGTTTGCCAATAAGGCAAAACGCATTTTAACTGTATCGGAATTTTCAAAACGAGATATCGCCAGGGCGTATAACTTAAACCCTGAGAAGATTGACGTGGTTTATAACGGAGCCGACGAAGCTTACCGTAAACTAAATGATGAAGAAGCTAAGAAGGTAAAAGAGAAATACTCTAATGGGCAAGACTACTTTGTATATGTGAGTGCTTTACACCCGCGCAAAAATGTAATGAGATTGTTACATGCATTCGATAAGATGAAAGACAAGGCCCAATCGCCTATAAAGCTTTTACTGGTTGGCCCGGCCTATTTCAAGAACAATGAAATGGTGAAGGCCCACGAAGAGATGAAGTATAAAAATGATGTGGTGTTTACGGGCAGGCTTGAAGGAGAAGAACTTTGTAGTGTGGTAGGTGCTGCTTTTGCAATGACGTATGTATCGTACTTTGAAGGGTTTGGAATACCGATTGTAGAAGCCATGCGCTGCGAGGTGCCTATAATTGCATCTGACGTTACATCAATGCCTGAGGTGGCAGGTGACGCTGCTCTGCTCGTTGACCCTTTTTCAGTTGACTCAATTTCAGATGCTATGTTGCGCTTATTAAAAGATAATGCACTGAGGAATAACCTGGTTGAAAAAGCGCGATTGAGAAAAGATGTATTTACATGGGACAGGACGGCCAATTTAACCTGGGCTGCATTTGAAAAAACATTAGCGGAATGTCGTTAAACGCATACTTTGATGAAAAACTGGTGGAAGCCGGTTGCGATGAGGCTGGACGCGGATGCCTTGCCGGACCTGTGTTTGCCGCGGCTGTAATATTGCCTAAGAGTTTTCATCACCCGCTGTTGAATGACTCGAAGCAGGTGACCGAAAGTAACAGGTATGAACTTAGAGAGGTAATTGAAAAAGAAGCATTGGCTTATGCAGTGGAACAGGTGAGTTGTACCGAGATTGATGAGATTAATATACTGAATGCCTCTTTCCTGGCTATGCATAAGGCAATAGATAAACTTTCTATGCAACCTGAATTGCTGCTGATTGATGGCAACAGGTTTAAGAAATACAAAGACATCGCTCATGAATGCATTATAAAAGGAGATGGTAAATATGCTTCTATAGCTGCGGCATCGGTGCTGGCCAAAACTTATAGGGACGATTATATGAAACAATTGCATGAAGAGGACCCGCGCTACAACTGGATGAAGAATAAAGGCTATGGAACGGCCGACCATCGTTCAGCTATTGAAAAGCATGGCATTTCATTACACCACCGCAAAAGTTTTCAATTAGTACAGTGGGATTTATTTCACCAGCATTAATTGTATGAAAAAGAGGTTGGCGGTACTGGTAGTCGTTTTATTTCTCATTGCAGGTGTGGTGTATGAATCACTGAAGTGGGGCAAAAAATCGGTAGCCCCCGTAAGCGCAGCCATTACTGCTATTCCCATAGGTGCTTCATTTATTTTTGAAAGTAATAAAACTTATCCGTTGTGGAAAGGCTTGTCGCAAAACAGCCTTATATGGAAAGATTTGCTGGGTACGGAAACAGTTGCTGAGTTGAATGGCAATATGCATTACCTCGATTCGCTGGTTAGCGGCGAACCAAAAATGCGCGCTATGGTTGAGGCCCAGCCCATATTTATATCGGCCCATGCTAACGGCATGCAGCACTTCGATTACCTTTTTATCTGCGCATTGCCCGGTGACGCCGCTGCTAAAACCCTTCAGGACTATATGCAGTCTGTAAGCGCCAAGGGCTCGCTGACTTCCACTCAATATGATGGCATAACTGAATATTGTTTGAAGATACCGGGCAAGAGCGATTTTTACTATTCAGTGTACGATGGCATATTCATCGGTTCGCTGAAATCGGAAATAGTGCAGGAATCGTTGCGGCAGCAGGAATCGCCCGAGAAGGTATCGCTTATGGGAATGCCTTTGTTTGTTAAAGCGCTTAAAGCTACAAGCAACGAAGCGCCTGCCAAGCTGTTTATCCGTTACCAGTTTATTAATGATGTGCTTACTTCTTTTACCGGCAAGGAAGCTAACTCGCTTCTTTCGTCAGTGCCCGATTTTGCCCAATGGACAGCGGTTGAAATTTCTACCGAAATGAACGAGGTGATGATGAACGGCTTTACAGTGACCGATAGTACAGGTATGCAATACCTGGAATTATTCTCAGGCCAGAACCCGCAAACTACAGGGGTGCCATCGGTGGTTCCGGCTAACACTTCCTTCATGGCGTGTTTTGAACTTAGCGACAGCAAAACATTCATAAAGGATTACAAAAGATACCTGGGGCTGCACAGGCGTATGCCTAAACATAATGAATGGCTGGCGCAGGTAGAAAAGAACTACGGCATTAACCCTGAGAAGAATTTTTATCCCTGGCTAGACAATGAAATTGCATTGGTAATAACAGAACCCAGTGATACCACATTGCAGAACGACACTTATGCGTTAATCGGCACGCGCGATACCAAAGAGGCGATAAATACGCTGGGTAAAATGGCCGACACTATTTTCGGGGACCAGGAAAAGCATTTTGAGACGTACAAGTTTATGGGGCACGACATACACTACATAGGCCTCGATAATATGCTGCCTAATTTGCTGGGTGGCGCATTTGAACCCATGAAGAGAACCTATTACACCGCCATTGACAAGTTTATTGTATTCGCTAATAGCGGAGAGGCCTTGCAGATGTTCATTAACCGCTATGAAAGCGGCGCAACGCTGGAAAAGGATTCCTACTACCAGTCGTTTACCCGCGACCATATTGAGAACGGAGCAGGCGTGTACATTTATAATAATGTGGCGCTGTCGCCTATGCTTTATGAACAGTACCTCGACAAACCTTATGCCGATGCCATAAAAAAACATACCGACATTACCCGAAAGTTCCAGGCAGTGGAGGCACAGTTCACCTATATGCAGGGCATGTTCTATACCAATGTATATTTTAAGCGCAATCCCGATTATAAAAAACAAGCCGGCGCATTGTGGCAGATGGCCTTAGACACCACCCTTGCTGCTCCACCTTGCTGGGTCACCGATTATAAAACAAAGTACCAATATGTAATGGCTGAAGATAAAGCCGACAACATTTATTTAATAAGCAATACGGGGCATATACAATGGGAGAAACAAGTTGACGGGAAAATAATGGGCCCTGTCCAGCAGTTAGACGGGTTGAAGAACGGTAAACTGCAATATCTGTTTACGACAGAGAGAAACATTTATATAGTCGACCGCAATGGAAAGGACGTATATGGTTACCCTGTAAGTATTCCATCGAAGGCTACGGCTAACGCTTCCTTATTCGATTATGATGGCAAGCGAAATTACAGGATTGCAGTGCCATGCGGCGATGGCAAAATAAGGATGTATGATAACACAGGAAAAAGCATTAAGGACTGGAAGCCTGAAGAAACTGACGGATTAGTGAAATGCCCGTTGCAATATATGAATATAGATGATGAAGGCTTTATTATTGCCGTTGACGATAAAGGCAAGGTATATACATACGACAGAAAAGGCAAGAGTAAATTAGATTTCACCAAGCGCCTGCCTGCGAATATTTCCAGCTTCTATATTACCAAAGCCAAAACCTTAAAAGAGACTTACCTTATGGCATGCGACTCTACGGGAGTGGTGTACCAGCTTAGCCTTACCGATTTCTTAAACCGTACCCAATATTTGCCAGAGGGTATCCATCGCCCTGCATTTGCACCGGTTGATTTGGAAGGCAAAGGACAGACCGATATGGTTTTCTTTGTGAAGTATGATGTCTATGCCTATTCACCCGATAAAAAACAAATATTCCACTACACCATGCACGATTCGTTGCGGAACAATATTATGAGCTACACCTTCCCTGATGGCAAAACCCGCATTGGGGGAGTAGCCACAAAGCCCGGCAAAATATATATGCTCGATGAGAAGGGAGATATGTGCCCAGGCTTCCCCCTCCAAGGCTCTTACCCATTCTCTATTGGCGATATGAATAACGACGGACAACTTTACCTGCTTACAGCAATTGGTAATAGTGTGTATGTGTATAGTTTGCCGTAAGCCTCGTGATTATTCTACTGGAGTTTACGGAAAAGCAATAGTATATCCTATTGACATTTCATTATAATAAATAACATAAGTAATTGATTGTTAAATATTTATATCGGATAGTTATTTTGTAGCCCATTGTATTTTATTGTTATTATCAATAAAACAGTCGTTAGTAAAAACTGCTCTGTATAGCTCTTTTATCTCTGTGAACTCTGTGTTGAATGTCTTTCTATGGTATCTTTAAACTATTTAGCAGAACAATAGTCAAAAGATTTGTAAAAGGAAATCGTCTAATAGATTAATAAAGTCAGTTAGTTATGAAAACAAGAAAAGCAATATTAGTAGTAGGCCTATTGGCCTTTATAATTGGAGATGCAGCAGCCCAGTACTATGGCCCACCCGGCCCGCCTCCGGGTCCTGCACCAATGAGGCGCCAGCGCCAACAAGAGCCTAAAGATGATGAACAATCAAAGCCAACGGGGTATTTTGAAATTAGCTTTGGACTGTCTGAACCTATAGGCGCATTTGGCGCTACAACCGGTACAACTTACGGAGGTTATGCCCTGCCCGGTTCGGCTTTCAATCTTTCATTGGGCATACCGGTAAACCATACCAATTTAGGTGTGGCATTAATGTATGGCGATTACAACAACCTGTTCGATATTAACAGTTTTGCCTATACCCAGCAATTAGCCGACCAGTCAAAGGCATACGCACCTATACTCCAGGATTCATATAATGAAAGCTTTATTCTGGCCGGCCTTTTCTGGACCTGGCCCGTACACAGGCTTTCGTTCGATGCGCGCTTAATGGGCGGTATAGCTATATGCCACTTGCCTGAAGTGACATGGGGAGCGCAGGGCGCATACGACCCTACAATTTCAACATATGACACATACCAGTGGGATACATATCCCAGTTCGTCTGTCGGATTCGCTTATGATATAGGAGCAGATATACGTTATAAGCTCAGGAGAACATCTATTATGCTGGGTATAGACTATACGGGGGCCAACCCGAATGTAAATACAACACAGCAATATACCGACCCATACGGCAACATGTATTATAGCCGTATTTCAGGCGGAGTGCCTATGTCGCTCATTTGCGTTAACCTTGGTTTAGCTTACGAAATTAGATAGCTATCGCAAGTAATAAGTTATAGGTAAGAAGTAATAGATAAATTTAAGGGTATTACGTACCCATATCTTTTACCTATAACCTATTACTTTTTACTTTCATCTAAGGGGGTTAATGGCATTCCCACTCCCCTGCCCCTCTCCCGGGAGAGGGGATATAGGGGTGAGGGCACTGTTTACCCCGACATAAATGTCGGGGCTACTAATGTTATACCCCTACGGGGTATTTATACAATCCTCTAATGTAACGCCACATCATTACCCGATTTGCTTTCGTTATAAACTTTCAATGCCTCTTCAAGCAATGTAAGGTAATATGCAATGCCATCAGCAACCGGTGTAAATAGCTCTAACGCACAAAAGCAGTTGGGCCGCTTTTTAAGCTCCTCTATCTGGTCCAGTGTAAATAATACCGGTTTGCCATCTACTATCTTTGGCCACATCATATTTTCTTCTCCCCCGCTCCACATATAGTACAAATCGGGGTTATCGGTTCCGGAGAAAACATAAAATTCCATCTTCATAATTTCTGTAATTGCATTTTTACCCTTCAGCAGACCTTCCATGAACTGCCTTTTCATATCCGGGCCTTTCAAATCTTTGTAATACGA
>JABDGY010000016.1 GCA_013285805.1 Bacteroidota bacterium
TAGGGTGAAGGGAATGTGCCCGCATTGGTCGGCGTTGTTTGCGCAGTAGAGCCTTTAATAGCGCCAACCTGGAAACCAAACTTAGGCTGCGATGATGTAAATGATAATGGCAGTGCAGATGCAGGCGATTTATGGAACACCACACATATTGTAATTAACGAAATAAAACCTACAGGTATTGCTGAAGTTTCAACTACCAATGAAATTAATGTTTACCCAAATCCTTTTTCATCGCGTACAACTTTCACGCTTGGCAATGAAGTTAGCAATGCATTACTTTCATTATACGATTTAAGCGGTAGGGAAGTGGAGCATGTTAATTTCTCGGGCAAAGAAGTAAATCTTGAAAGGGGTACACTTACAAGTGGCATATATTTTTATACTATCACTACTGAAAATGAAAGTATAAAGACAGGTAAAATAGTAGTACAATAAATAACTACTATCTTTGTAATAGTTAACTGATAAACTGCAGGCCATGAGGAGTAGATTAATTTTAGGCGCACTGGTAATGGTTGCATTTACTGCAATGGTAATAAGTTCGTGCGAAAGTAAAGAAGCCCTTCCCGTAATTGCTTTACCGTCGAATTGCGATACTACACACCTTACATACAATGGCGGGATAGATTCGATTATAAATACCCAATGCGCGGTTTCGGGTTGTCATGTGCCACGCGGTGGTGCAGGTGCAGCCAGTTTCACAACTTATGCCGGCTTAAGCTCATATGCTTCCGGTGGAAAAAGCGCCCAGATATATACTTGTCTTATGTATGGAAATCCTTACAGAATGCCAAATGTTGCTCAACCGGGATGGAATACATGCGACCTGGATAAAATTACGCAATGGGTTCTTGATGGCGCCCCGCAATAATATACTATGCTCATGAAAAAAATAATTTTATTTTTAATTTGCCTTTCAGGCCTATCTGTGCTTAAAGCAACTGGCCAGATATACCTGGGCGATACCGGAAGCGTATCTTTTTTCTCATCGACTAAAGCTGAAGATATTGACGCGGTAAATAAAACAGCTAAACCTGTAATGAGTATTGAAACAGGAGAGTTTGATATAGCCCTAATAAATACTTCGTTTGATTTTAAAAAGGACCTTATGAAGGAACACTTCAACGAAGACTACATGGAATCGGACAAGTATCCTAAAACTACTTTTACCGGAAAAATAAACGGGACCATAGACTATATGGAGGACGGGGTTCACCAGGTAACGGTTACAGGTACTATGGATATGCACGGGGTAAAAAAACAGATTAGTGTTCCCGGTACTATCACTGTTAAAGGTGGCATACTTTATGTATATGCTAAGTTCAATATAAAAATTGCCGATTACAACATCAAACTCCCTTCAGTGCTTTCTATAAACGTGGCCGACAATGTTGACGTGACTGTTAATTACAGTTTGAAACCATATAAAGTCAAGAAATAAAAACATTTTTAATCGTATGCGAATAATTAAGGGTCTGTTAGTAGGAATGGGCTTTATTTGCCTTTACTCATTTTCAGCAAAAGGCCAGAGCCTGCTTGCACTAACTGATAGCGCCACTTCCGCCCCTCCTCCTTTGAGTTCTACCTGGAAAGATACACGGCTTATTAATGCCCAGACCACCAAAACGGTTGCCCCGGGCGCTATGGTTTTCCGCATAATGCATAGGTTTGGCAATATAGGCACTGCAAGTAACGGAGGAATTCATACACTATATGGATTCGACGTAGTAACCGATATATACATTTCTTTCGAGTTCGGGATTCTTAAAAACCTTGAAGCAGGTTTTGGCAGAAGTAAAAGCCAGGAATTGCTTGACTTGAATCTTAAATACAGACCATTGACTCAGAAATCGGTGGGAATGCCCATATCGTTAGCCATTTATGGCGATGCCGCAATTACCCCTGAACTAAACAGTGTTTTTTATAACGGCGCCGACACAACTAAAATCAAGGAAAATGTTTCGGACCGGTTAATGTACGATGGCGAAATTCTGGTAGATAGAAAGTTTGGCAAAGTAGGCTCACTCGAGCTATTTGCCGGATTAAACCACCGCAACTATGTTCTGGCGCTTACAAACTCAAATAACAATTCAAGGGATTCAAATAACATTATGTACGTTGGGGTGGCAGGTAAAATATGCCTGAATAAACATTCAGCCTTTGTTTTTGAATATTATGACATAATGTCTCCATACAGAACAAACAACCCAACTCAATCTTTTTACAACTGCCTTTCAGTAGGCTATGAAATTGAAACTGGCGGTCACGTTTTCGAAATTAACTTTAGTAACGGGCCATATATTAATGTGAATAACCTTATTCCAAATTCGACCGACACCTGGACGAAAGGTGGATTTAAGCTTGGCTTTTCCATATCGAGGTTGTTTAACCTTTAGGCAAAGAAAGCCGGCAACGGTTTCGAATCAAGTTTATCGTTTTGTCAGATAGAATCGGGGTGTTTCCCCGTTCACCTTCACTTTACCACAGTTCCCTCAAATTCCCACGGTATTGGCTAAATAGTATTTTGATAAGTAGAGAATATTGTATCTATTTGTATTATTAATTCTGCCCGAAATGAAAAAAATTACTTTTCTAGCTATAGTATTCTTCTCTTTACTGTTTTTCCGCTCTCCGCTCTGTTTTGCACAGGATTGGGTAAGCATGATGCACGATTATCGTGTAAATGTGTATGATGTTCAGAAAGCGTTTAACCAATGGCGGGCCAAATATGGCAAAGATGGTGGCAGTGAATCGCCCGGCAAAAAAATGGATGATGAAAATATTGAAAATTATTACCGTTGGGAACGTTATGCCCTGAAACATGCCGATGCCGCAGGGAACAGGACTGACCCCCGGATTACAGTGGAAGAATACAACAAGGAAATTGCATTAAAGAAAAAGAACAAACGCGCTGAAACTGCTTCGAACTGGACATATGACGGGCTACCTGCTATTAGTGGCCAAACGATAGGCAATGGCAGGGTTAACCGCCTTGTTTTTTATCCCGGAAACGACAGCATACTTTATGCCTGCTCACCCTCAGGCGGGCTTTGGAAAACCACCAACATGGGCGCCAGTTGGACAACCAATACCGACCTGCTACCCGACCTTGGCACCAGCGACATGGCCATTGACCCTGTTAATCCGAACATAATGTACCTTGCAACAGGCGATATAGATGGCTATGCAGTGCCCACGGTTGGTGTTCTTAAATCGGTTGATGGTGGCAACACATGGGATACAACAGGCTTGTATTGGACTATGCAAACCAGTGGCCCCGGATATTATGAAACCAGCCGCCTGCTCATTTCTCCTATTAACGACAGTATTATTTATGCAGGTACAAACCAGGGCCTTTACTATTCAACAAACATGGGCCTTACCTGGACTCGGATTTTAGTACAAAGTATACGTGATATTCAATTCGAACCTTTTCACCCACTTACTATTTACGTAGGTACCGATTACGGAACATTTTTCCGTTGCACAAATGGTAAAACGTTTACCCAAATAACTACAGGGCTTCCTTCATCGGGTGCAGGGCGCATTGGTGTTGCTGTTTCACCGGCCGACTCCAACGTAGTTTATGTAACTGCTGTTAATGCCACTACCTATACCTTTGATGGTTTATATCTTTCAACCGACAGGGGACAAACATTTACTGCACAATCTACTTCACCAAATATTTTTGGATGGAGCCTGAATGGCACTGATGGAACAGGACAGGCATGGTACGACCTTTGTTTAACAGTTTCACCCACCAATACCGATTCAATTTATGCCGCAGGGCCCAATATCTGGCTATCGACCGATAAAGGTGTTACATGGACCAATATGACCTATGGCATTATACATGTAGACGATCATCACCTTGTTTATGCACCGGGCAGCAGTTCCATGCTGTTCCTTGCTGAAGATGGCGGTGTTTATCAATCAACCAATGCCGGTAGTACCTGGAATAATATAAGCAGCAATATTGATATAGGACAGGAATATTACATCGGCCTTTCTGCTGATAATCCTGATTACAACATAAGTGGCTGGCAAGACAATGGAACTAATTTAAATAACAATGGTACATGGGAAACCATGGATTTTGCAGGAGACGGATTAGATTGCTTCGTTGATTACACCAACGATAATACAATGTATGGTGCAACCTATCTTGGTGGATATTATTATACCAATGATGGGGGTGTATCATGGGATTCTATAAATAATGGTATAACAGAATCGCATAACGGCACCGGGCCATTTATGGAAGACCCGCAAACCCCGGGCTTGCTTTTTGCCGGTATAAAAAACGTATGGGAATTCGACGGCAGCAGTTCATGGTACCAGGAAAGCAGTTGGGGAGACAATTATATAACAGCTATGGCAATAGCTCCGAATAACGACTTATGCATTTACGCCGCAGAAGTTAATTCGTCTTACCGCGATTCACTGTTCACTACTATAAATGGAGGTATTAACTGGATCAATATCAGCAACGGGTTACCCATAACAATAGGAAATATTACGGGTATAACCATTGACCCGCTTAACCAGCAGCGCGTTTGGGTAACTTTTGGAGGGTATAATGGTGCATGTAAAGTATACCAGTCTGTAAATGGAGGTGCAACATGGACTAATATTTCTGTTGGGCTACCAAATCTTCCGGTTAATTGCGTTGCTTATCAACCCGGTTCACCCGATGCTATTTACATTGGAACTGACATAGGTGTTTTTTACCACGATACGCTTATTGGCAACTGGGTGAGTTATAATAACGGGCTGCCTAACGTAATGGTTGACGATATACGCATTTATGCCCCCGATAATATTGTATTTGTTGCTACTTATGGCCGCGGCACATGGCAATCGCCTACATATATTCCGGTTGGTATTAACAACCTTACATTGCCTCAATTTGTAAAAGTTTATCCTAATCCTACCAATGGCAATATAACCCTTAGCATGGAGATGCCGAGGCCAGGAGAATATTCTGTTAGCATTAACAGCGTACTGGGCGATAAACTGTATGAGGATAAAGTGCAGGTTCAGGGGAAATATGAAAAACAAATTAATCTGCAGGGCTATAGCAAAGGAGTATACTTTGTTACTATTGCCGGTAATAATGCAAAGACAGTTAAGAAGGTGGTGGTGTATTAATGCAAAAGAACCGATTGAAAAAACAAATTCTGGTTTTAGGCGCGATTCTACTGTCGCTTGCCATGCAGGCGCAATACAGCTGGCAAACGCTTACCAATGCACCTAAAAGCTGGCGGAATGATGATATTTACTTTATCAATCCGCAAATGGGTTGGGCCATACACGGGTATTACAATTATTTAACCCCTAACCAATATGGACAAATATGGCAAACAAGAGATGGAGGAAATACATGGCAGCTAAGACACGACAGCTCAACTACTTTTTACCGCTGTGTAGGCTTTACAGATTCATTACATGGCTGGATTGGTAATCTGGCTGATTCAAGTGTATCGCCCGACACAAATGCATTATATTATACCAGCGATGGAGGAACCACGGTTACTCCTGTTGTTTTTCCAAACCCAAGACCAAAAGGCATTTGCGGTATATCAGTAATTACCGATTCGGTTATATATGCGTACGGCCGTTATTTCAGCAACCCTGTGCTGGCTAAAACTACGGATGCAGGTAAAACGTGGAAGACTACCAGTATGAACAGTTATGCCTCTATCGGTTTAATTGATGGGTGGTTCTGGAATAAGGATACAGGATTTATAACGGGGCAGGATAGTGCAAATGCCGTAATACTACACACCAATGATGGAGGAGTTTCATGGCAAACCGTGTATCATGCTTCCCGCAATGATTCTGACCATGTATGGAAAATATTCTTCCCCAGCCGGAATATTGGATATGGCGCACTTGAATGCTTGAGATTATCTCAGACCAAAAGATACTTTGTAAAAACCACAGATGGGGGCAAAACATGGGCAGAGTATCCTTTTGTACCCGGTTATGATGAAGAAGGGTGTGGATTTGTAAACGACTCTACCGGCTGGATAGGGGGCGATGCGGGGGCACCCACATACATTACCTTCGATGGCGGCAACACATGGGAACCTGATTACGGATTCGGAACAAATACCCCGCCGTATGACACTTACAGCAGTACAGAGTATTGTATTAACAGGTTTCGCAAGTTTGGTGATTCACTAATGTACGCTAGCGGTAATACAGTATATAAATTAAGCGGGAAAATCACAGGCATTAAAGAAGTGCATCCGGTTTCGCATACGTTTACCTATCCGAACCCATTTAATGATAAAACAATAATCACATATATGTTGCCAAGTGCATGTAAGAATGTAAAACTAGAAGTATATACTGGCATAGGCGTTAAAACATTTACAAAAGACCTTGGAGCCCAAGCTGCCGGAGAACATACATATGTGTTTAGTTTCAATATTCCGCCCGGAGCCTATATGTATAGGCTCACATCAGAGAATTTTTATTCCTCAGGTAAGCTTATCAAAACACAGTAAAAGCAGTTTCAGCTTATTTTTGTTTTCATATATTATGAAAAATTAAGTATGAACACCTTCATGACATGGATATTTAACCGCATTCCTACTGATATTTTTTCAAGAAAATACCCCGTTTCTATAAAGGGTATTGTGCTTATTGACGGAAAAATTATCCTGTTAAAAAATGAAAGGAATGAATGGGAACTTCCCGGTGGAAAGCTTGAACCCGGCGAGGCTACCGAGCAGTGCGCGGTAAGGGAAATTTCAGAAGAATTACATATTCAAACTGAAATACATTCGCTGATTGATGTATGGGTGTATAATATACTGGGTAAGGTTAATGTTGTAATAATAACCTATTTGTGCAAGCCTTTGACAAGTGATGTGGCTAAAATAGAAATCAGCAATGAGCATAAAGAGGCTGGATTATTTACTCCGGAAGAAATAGATAAATTAAATATGCCCGAAGGATATAGAAATTCTATAAGAAAGGCTTTGAAAATTATTGCGTAATATTGCCCCTATGCCAGTTATTGTCAAGCAGGTAAGAAAACGTACAACACCCGAAATAGGGGAAATAAAATTTCGTAACTTTGTAATAGGCAGTTTGAAATCAGAAATACATTACAATAATTATCTATGACAACGATAGCTGAAAGAAGAAGGATAGCTAAGCTGGTTCTAACGATTAACAATGAAACTGTTATTGATAAGATTAAATCACTTCTCGCCATAGAATCAAAAACTGCAAAAGAAAATCATATTAAGAAATATAATAAAGAAATTAGTGAAGCGGAGGAGAGAATTGAAAAGGGTGAGTTTTATACTGCGGAACAGGCAAACGTTTTACTTGCAAAATGGCAAAAAGAAGTATTATCTGGGATAAAAAAGCCTGGCGCGACTTTATAAAAATACTTGAATACATAATGGAAGACTCTCCTGAGAATGCAATCAGGGTTAGTAATCGGGTGTCAAAAGTTATTAATGCAATTCCGGAGCACCCTAAAATGTTTAAGCAGGATGAGTTAAAAAGCCGGAATGATGGCAGTTTCAGGGTCTTAATACAGGATAGGATCAGAGTTTCTTACCGAATTACGCCTGATACAATTCGAATTGAAAGGGTAAAGCACTCTTCACAAGAACCTTTTGAATACTAATATCACCCCTATGTCAGTTATTGTAGAACATATTACCAAACTTTACGGAGAGCAAAAAGCCCTCGACGATGTTTCATTTAATATTCAAAGTGGTGAAATAGTTGGTTTCCTTGGCCCTAACGGTGCAGGTAAATCAACCATGATGAAAATAATTACCTGCTTTCTGCCACAGACTTCCGGTAAGGCATCGGTTTGCGGGTTCGATGTATCGGAGCAATCGTTGGAAGTAAGAAGGAAAGTTGGTTACCTTGCTGAACACAATCCACTATACCTGGATATGTATGTGAAAGAATACCTTGCTTTTATTGCGGGCCTTCATCATATAGGCGACAAGATGAAAAGGGTGGAAGAAATGGTTGCCATAACCGGGTTAAAAGATGAGCAGAAGAAAAAAATAGGCGCTCTTTCAAAAGGGTACCGCCAGCGTGTGGGCCTTGCACAGGCTTTGATACATAACCCCGAAGTGCTTATACTCGATGAACCGACCAGTGGCCTTGACCCGAACCAGTTGCAGGAAATACGCAACCTGATAATTCAGATAGGTAAAGAAAAGACTGTGATACTTTCTACGCATATTATGCAGGAAGTGGAAGCCGTTTGCGATAGGGTGGTAATTATAAATAAAGGCAAAATAGTAGCCGATAAACCTACGCGAGAACTTAAAGACCTTGAAGGTGGCTATTCATTAATTACGGTTGAATTTGATAAAGAACCTGACCTGGCCAAACTGAAAAAGCTTAATGGTGTTAATGAAGTGACTGTAATAAGCCCTAAAACATTGCAGATACAAACTACCGCAGAGCGTGATTTACGCACCGACATCTTCAACTTTGCTGTAGAAAATGGACTTGCTGTACTAACCATTCATAAAGAAGAAAAGAAGCTGGAGGAAATATTCAAGAGCCTAACACAGCAACCGGCAGCAAAAGCTTAATCGTATTTACTACTTAAAAAAATGATACTCATGCAGTTGCATGCACGTTGATAATTTTTATCTTTACGGTATACTCTCTTAATAGACACTAATCCGCTTATGCCGCGTAAAATACCCTGCTTAAAATGCTTTTTGGTTGTTTTTCTGTCAGTGCTATGCTTTAGCGTTTTTGCGCAGAAAGATTCTACCAAAATTGATTCAGCGGCTATTTATAATATGTCGCTGGAGCAACTGCTTAACCTGAAAGAAACTGGTGTTTCAAGTGACATGGAATCGCTTATTAACTCGATTATAGGTGTAGCTTCAAAGAAGTCGCTCTCGTTGCGCAAATCGCCCAGCGTAGTAACACTGATTACACAGGAAGAGATTGAAAAATCGGGCGCGCGCGACCTGATAGATGTATTAAGGTTAGTTCCGGGAATAGATTTTGCGGTAGATGTACAGGGCAATGTAAGTATTGGTATGCGTGGCAACTGGGCCGAGGAAGGTAAAGTATTGCTGCTTCTTGACGGGCAAGAGATGAACGAGCTTATGTATTCGAGCCTGCAATTCGGCAACCATTTTGACGTAAGCCAGATAAAGCGCATTGAAATAATACGGGGCCCCGGTTCTGCCATATATGGAGGATATGCCGAGTATGGGGTAATAAGCATAATAACCAAAAACGGGGAAGACTTAAAGGGTGTATCGGCTACTGCCAGCTATGGGCAAACGGCCAGGGCGCTTGGATACAGAGACGCCAGCCTGTCTATTGGCGATAACATAAAAGATTTCAGGTATAGCCTTGCCGGTTTCATAGGCCAGGCTAACCGGAGCGATAATGCCTATACCGATTTTAGTGGCAACAGCTTTTCAATGGTAAATAACTCAAACCTTAACCCGGCCAGCGTAGATTTAAAACTTTCATACAAGGGGTTGAGCCTTACAGGTATTTACGACCAATATAATATGACCACCCGTGATAATTATGGACCGATACTTTCACAAGCCTACCCAAGCAATTTTTTATCGGAAATGCTGGAATTAAAATATAATGCTAAGCTGAGTGACAAACTAACCATAACCCCTTTGTTGAGTTACAAAATGCAAAAGCCATGGAACTATGTTGGCTACCTTGCCCCGGTAGATTCTTCTTATACCCTTTATGATGAAACGGCCCGGAGATATAAGGGGAACATTACTATGGTATATGATTTTACACGCAGAATAAATATTGTAGTCGGAACTGAAGCCTTTTATGATTATGCAAACTCCGGGGCCGATTCTGCCATATTCAGTAATGGTAAAACATCGGTGAGCTATACCAACTATGCCGCCTTCGCCCAGGTACTTTTCCGTTATAAAATAGCCAGCTTTTTAATCGGTGGCCGGTACGATAATAATTCCGCTTATGGTTCTTCGCTAGTACCCCGCCTGGGTATACTGAAAAAAATAGAAAAGTGGAATTTTAAACTGCTTTACAATAACTCATTCCGTGCACCGGGTATTGAGAATATTAATTTCAGTGTAAACGGGCAGATAAAGCCTGAAACTACAAGCGTACTTGAGTTTGAAGCCGGCAGGGAAATACGAAGCGACATGTTCGTGACACTTAACCTTTTTGATATAACCACTAAAAACCCTATAGTGTATTATGTTGACACCAATGCATCAAGCCCGAACGGGGGTGTTGAGGGATATGAAAACCTTAATGAGCAGGGCACCCGAGGAGCGGAGCTGGATTACAGGATAAAGGATTCATGGGGCTACCTCGACTTTAACTATTCATATTACACTACCGATGGAAAAACCGTTGTGCCTGCCTACCAGGTTCCGGGCGATAATTCAATGACACTTGGTTTTGCCGCTAATAAAGCCAATTTTTCATTCAGCTATAATGTTCTGCCTAAGTTGTCGGTTACACCAACCATATCGTGGATTGGGCAACGATATGGCTACGTAACCGGCCCGGCCGAAAACGGCTTGCCCGAATTAAAGTTATTTCAGCCTACCACACTGGCCAACATATACGTAATGTATAAGGCAGGTAACCTTAAAGCAGGTGTGGGTTGTTACAACATATTGAATGCCGATTATGAATTCATTCAGCCCTACAATGGCGGTCATGCGCCATTGCCATCCATGTCGAGGGAATATGAATTAAGAATTACCTATACCCTGAATTTTAAAAAGTGAGAAAAAGAACCTTCATACCATTTTTTGCGGTGATGATGTTCGTCTCACTATGGGCGCGCGCCCAGACACTTGACTATAAACTGGCTTCGTTCTATGTTTATAATTTTACCAAATACATTGACTGGCCGGGAGATTTTAAATCGGGCGATTTTGTTATTGGCGTTTACGGCGCTTCGCCCTTGACCGACGAACTGAATAAGTTTGTGGCGGGCAAGCATGTTGGAGCCCGGTCGATTGTGGTAAAAATGTTTAAATCGGTTGAAGAGGCCCAGGGCTGCCAGATATTATTTATACCACTTTCAGAAAGTGTGGATATTAAGAAGATAAGCGAGGCATTTAAAGGCAAACCTGTGTTGCTTATATGCGAAAAAGAAGGGCTCAGCAAAAAGGGAGCCAGCATAAGTATTTTCCTCGATGAGGACGACGATTATAAAACCAAGTTTGAAATGAATAAGGAATATATTGAACTTGGGGGCCTTATTATTTCACAGACACTGATGCACCTGGCGGCACAGGTGAATTAAACAGGGCTTGCAATAAAGTAATATTAATAATATTAAGCCCGCGTAGGTGCTAATCTGGGATTAGTGCCGAAATAGCTTGTAATCTTTAATTACTGAACTAATTTAATGGTCGTTCAGCAGGCTCTTTTATATTTAATTACAAATTAAATTGCAGTTAAGCACTAATAGCATATTAGCGCTTACGTTTGTTTATCGAATACCTGTTTTTTAGTTTCAAAAACTCTTTACCTTTGGCTTATTGAATTCATTTAAAATAAACAATTAAACCCTAATAGTATGTCAGTTACACTTCCCAAATTACCTTACGATTACAAAGCGCTGGAGCCTTATATTGATGCACAAACCATGGAGATACATTATTCCAAGCATCACCAGGCTTATGTAAATAACCTTAACAATGCTATTGCCGGTAAACCCGAAGACAGCATGAGCCTTGAAGATTTGTTCAAGACCATTTCAAAACAACCACCTGTTGTAAGAAACAATGGCGGCGGCGTTTATAACCACAACCTGTTCTGGAGCGTTATGAAACCCAATGGCGGTGGAGAACCAACAGGTAAGTTAGGCGATGCCATTAAATCAACCTTTGGTTCATTTGCCGATTTCAAAACCAAATTTTCCGATGCGGGCGCTACCCGCTTCGGTTCAGGCTGGGCCTGGCTTTGTGTTAGCGGCGGCAAACTTGCCATATGCTCAACCCCTAACCAGGATAACCCGCTTATGGATATTTCGGAATGCAAAGGCACGCCTATTCTAGGGCTCGATGTGTGGGAACATGCCTATTACCTGAAATACCAGAACCGCAGGCCGGAATATATTACCAACTTCTGGAATGTGATTAACTGGGATGAAGTTGCAAAACGTTTAGACAGCGCGAAATAAGGATGATGTTTAGGTTTTGCCCGGTACTGTTGTTTATTCTTTTTACCTGTTTCGCAGTTTCTGCAAAAGGTGAAATGCATAATGTGCCGGGCAAAACTATTTTTATAAAAGTACCCAACCAATTTGCGGCATCTCATACCGCTGTTGACAGCACCACCCATCGTAAACACAGGTTATGGGCCGCATTACTGGCATTTCCATTGGGTGTTTTTGGTTTGCACAGAATGTATTTAGGTAGTTCGCCGGCAATGCCATTAGTGTACATTGCAACTCTCGGAGGCGGTTTCGGAATTTTACCCTTTATTGATTTTGTCCTGATTCTGATGAATAAGGACGTAAATACTTACGCCAACAGCCCAAGTTTGTTTATGTGGAGTAAGCGAAAAGAAGTAAAGAAATAAAAATTATTCTACCGTAACAGACTTAGCCAGGTTACGTGGCTGGTCAACGTTGCAACCCCTCATAACCGCAATGTGATATGAAAGCAATTGTAATGGTATTACAGCAACCAATGGAGCAAGGTGCTCATCTACCTCAGGCACTTCAATAACATAATCGGCCAGCGATTTAACAACAGTATCACCTTCGGTAACTACAGCAATAATTTTGCCTTTGCGGGCTTTTACTTCCTGTATATTGCTGACTACCTTCTCGTATGAAGCGCCTTGTGTGGCAATAACTACTACCGGCATTTCCTCGTCAATAAGGGCTATGGGGCCATGTTTCATTTCAGCGGCAGGGTAGCCTTCCGCATGTATGTACGATATCTCTTTCAATTTCAAAGCGCCTTCCAATGCAACAGGGAATGTATAACCACGGCCGAGGTAAAGGAAGTTATGCGCCTTTTTAAATACTTTGGCAATGGCTTCAATTTCTTTATTACGCTCCAAAACAGCCTGCACTTTTTCAGGTATAGCATATAGTTCGCTTGCAAGTTCGTGAAACTTAGAACGCGATAATGTGCCTTTTTCATAAGCTATCTGCAGTGCCATTAATGTAAGCACCGTTATCTGCGCCGTAAATGCCTTCGTAGAAGCCACACCTATTTCAGGGCCGGCGTGGGTATATGAACCCGCATGGGTAGCACGGGGTATTGAAGAACCAACCACATTGCAGATACCAATAATGGTTGCTCCCTTGCTTTTAGCAAGTTCAATAGCTGCAAGCGTATCTGCTGTTTCACCCGATTGCGATATGGCAATTACAATATCGTCCTCATGTATTACAGGATTACGGTAACGGAACTCGGAAGCATATTCCACTTCAACAGGTATCCTTGCTAAATCCTCAAAAAGATATTCGCCTACTAGCCCGGCATGCCATGATGTGCCACAACCAATAATAATAATGCGCTTGGCTTTAATAATAGCCTGCTCATAATCGGCAATGCCGCCAAGCTTAACAACACCTTTCACAGGGTTAAGGCGGCCGCGTAAGCTGTCCATAATTGAACGCGGCTGCTCATAAATTTCTTTAAGCATGAAATGAGGAAATCCGCCTTTTTCAAGGGTTTCCAGTTGCATCTCAAGCTCTTCTATATAAGGTGTTTTAACTTTATTCTTTATCGTTTTTATTTTAATATTTCCATCGCGTTTCAGTTCCGCAATTTCCTCGTCTTCAAGATATATTACGTTCTTGGTATATTCTACAATAGGCGTAGCATCGGAGGCTATAAAAAATTCCTTTTCCGAGCCAACACCAATTACAAGCGGGCTGCCTTTTTTTGCCACTATAAGTTCATCGGGGCTATCTTTTGAAAGCACTGCTATAGCATATGCGCCTACCACCTGGTTAAGGGCTATGCGCACCGCTTCAGCAAGCGATACACCTTCATTATCTTTTATGTTTTCAATAAGGTGGCACAATACTTCCGTATCCGTTTCACTTTTAAACTTATGCTTCCTTTTCTTCAGCTCTTCCTTTATAGAGGCATAGTTTTCAATAATGCCATTGTGTATAAGCACTATATCGCCCGATTGTGAATAATGAGGGTGAGCATTAATATCACTCGGTTCACCATGTGTTGCCCAACGGGTGTGGGCAATACCAATATTACCATCAAGGTTCTTATCTTTTACAAAGGCTTCTAAGTCGGCAACTTTGCCTTTACACTTGTACACATTAAGGTTGCCGTTAAGTAATGCAACGCCGGCGCTGTCATAACCCCTGTATTCAAGTCTGTGAAGTCCCTTTATAAGTATGGGGTACGCTTTCCTGTCGCCTATGTAACCTACAATTCCGCACATATTACGCTGGTTTATTTCAAAGTTACGTAATCCTTCTTAGCTTTTAAGTGGAGTGTAGAAAATTTTTAAACGTATCCTGGGCTGATTTGGCGTTTTGGTTACACCGCTCAGAACTACCCTATTAGCGTCAACAGGCCTGTTACCGGGGAAAAGATAAAAGTCGCGGTTTTTTACTTTACCTTGAATCAATTCCTGTATGTAGTCAGTAATTACAAAAACATATTGCTGGTTAGTAGCATCGTATGTTCCCCCGTAATTAGAGCCTCCATAGTCGGGCAAGGCAAAGGTAGCTGTTGATACAACAGTTGAAGTATCGTTAATACCCCATAATAGCAAATTCCCGGGCGGGGTATAGCCCTCAAAGTCGTATGTGATGATAGGAATATCTAACTCTGCTTTATTAACTATAATGGGTACTTTGTTTGACCAGTTCTTTAAGTAAGGCATAGTAAGCTTAACTTTTACCCCACCTATTGACTGGACGTAGTTTACGTTGGGAGAGTAAACAGAGTCGTGCCCTTTACCTGAAGGATTTTTATAGAATGGTGATGATTTATAATCGTGGTCGAAATGGCTGAAAATATTAACACTGGACTGGAAATTAAATCCTGTGGGCGGCAGGTAAATAATACTGTCGCCATTTGTTGGAGTAACGACAGAATAGTGGCAATAGAAAAGTAACTGTGAGCCTCCGCCAGGAAGATTCATATACCATAAGCCACCCTGCCCAGGTAATTGGGCGGAATTGTTAACGGTAATATATATGCCCGGAATAGCGCGAATGAAACTTGCCTGGCTATTATATGAGGTATCGGGATCAAGGGTTGATATTCCACCCGTGAATGTGCGGTTCAGACCCGTATCAATCCATTTTAATGCTGTAGCATGGTTTATTTTCACCCTCCACCTTGGTGAATATGGATAAACATAGGGACCATATTTATCCGTGTCGTTGGTAGTAAAGTTTGGCAATACATTCCTTGAGCCAATCGGAGCCGGGTTATATGGAATACTGGCATTGGAATAATAGGAAGTGTCAGTATTAGTTGTAATTCCCTTCTTAAGCTGATATAATTCAATAGTCTGGGGGCTGCCGTCTCCATAAGTATATCCATCGGTACCTGAACCATAACATATAGCTAAAACGGCAGAATCGAGCACCAATGTAGGCCAGTTAGAAGAATTGAGCCCATACGTACCGCCTGTTAACCAGCTACTGGGAAAAGGGTTATTGCCACTGGGCAACGATAACTGCGTGTATATAGAGGCCTTTGTTGGGCCAAAAATAGGGTCGTTATAACTGCCCAGCAGATTCGTGCTAAGCTGGTTTGTCGGAACTGTGTCTTCCAGTACAAGCGTACTTATTATAGTTGCCGTATCGCTGAAATTAGCATAAAAATAACTATTCTGCGGCAATACGTTAGCGCCTATTGCTGTATCCTTTGAACAGGAGTTAAAAGAAAAGCCTGCTGCTACGCAGGCTAGTCCAAAAAGGTATTGAAATTTAAAATACCGTACTGATTTTTTATTCATCTACTAAAGCTTCTTCCATTTCAAGGACCTCGTCATAGAAGTCCGAATATCCGTCAATATAATTCTCTTCTGTATGTTCAAGTATAGGCTTACCTGATTTCTTAATGTGCTTAAGTACATCTGCATCGGCGTTAGCGTCAACTTTTACAACAGCGTCGGACCAGTTAACGGCAAGCTTGGTAAGATTATTGTGTGTAGGCGATTTAATTACAGAAAGGTCATCTGCATCAATTCCATCCCACACCGCTTTATCAGCAAGGCGTTTGTTTAATGAGCCTTCAAATTTATCACCATATAATGAATAGATAACCTTTGAATTTTCAAACAGAGGGTCATCCTTACAAGCCTTCTTAATATAAAGAGGGAATAAACTTGTCATCCAGCCATGGCAGTGAATAATATCAGGGCTCCAGCTTAGTTTGCGAACGGTTTCAATAACGCCGCGGCAGAAAAACACCGCCCTTTCGTCGTTATCTTCAAAAAGCCTGCCTTGATCATCGGTAAATGTAGCCTTGCGTTGGAAGTAGTCTTCATTATCAATAAAGTATACCTGCATGCGGGCGCGTTGTATTGAAGCCACCTTTATAATAAGTGGATGGTCATCCTCATCTATAATAAGATTAATACCTGAAAGCCTGATAACCTCGTGCAATCCGTGACGGATTTCGTTAATGCAGCCATAACGGGGCATGAAAGTGCGTATCTCCTTGCCTCTTTCCTGTATCCCTTGGGGCAGGTAACGGGCAACATTCGACATTGTATTCTCTCCCATATAAGGGAATATCTCCTGGGAGACATAAAGCACCCTAGCTTTTTTCATAGTAAGAAAAATTTAGAGGAAACGTTAATAAAATAGAATTGTCTATAGAAAACAATAACATCATGTTCTTAAAAGCAATAAGTTCTGAAAGCTTTTGCAAAGATAGTAAAAAAAAACGGGATAGAAAGCAAATAAAACCGCTTTTATCTTATAAATACATGGGTTTTACCGCTATATATATACCACTAATTAAGGAATAAAAGAAAGCTTATTTTTGGAATCATAAGAAGGTATCCGGAAATCATATAATTATCTGGTAATGAGCAAAAAACATCTATTTAATACCCAACTTGAATGGGTTGGGGCAAATGGTAAGGGCACTGCCGATTATAAAGCCTATAGCCGCAACCATATAATAACAGGTAATGGTAAACCGCCTATTCCCTGTTCCTCCGACCCTGTTTTCAGGGGCGATGGTACTCGTTATAACCCTGAAGAGCTATTGGTAGCCTCGCTCTCAGGCTGCCATATGCTTTGGTATTTGCATTTATGCGCCGATGCCGGGGTGGTTGTGACCAACTATGTCGATAATGCAAGTGGTACCATGGAAGAAAGCCCAGATGCAAAGGAAAATTCACGGAAGTGACCCTAAACCCTATAGTTACAGTTAAAAGCCCGCAAATGGCTGATACGGCCCTACAACTGCACAATAAGGCCCACGAAATGTGCTTTATAGCGAATTCCTGTAATTTCCCGGTACATCACAAACCTGTAATTAAGGTTGAGCCGGGCGAATAAGCTTTATTTTTAACACAAATGGAGCAATAACCATCCCAATCATTCCCGCCGACATAGCAGTAACAATAAGGTCGATAGGCACGGCAGGTTTAAGGTCAATATTCCCAAATGGAATCCTGGCAGCCGTTATTAGCAGGGCTACTGCACTTGCTACTACCCAATATGGTACAATGTTTCTTTTGGGGGTTTCCGCTTCAGCCTTTATACTTAAAATAGAATAAGCCACTATCAATCCGCCCACTACTGAGCTAATGCCCTGCAGTATATAATACCTGTAATGCCCTACCCCCATTACCATAACAAGTTGCCTTAACCAAGGAATCATTTCAACAAAATAGCCATTGCGATGTGTAAAGCCATCCCACGCAATATGGCTTGCAATCCCTACAAGAAGGCTAGTAACTACCACAAAAAAGTGCCGTTTTACATAATTATTCCAGTCCAGCTCCTTAAACTTATACACTTTGTTCCTTATAAAAGCCGGCAGGTTATCTATAAGGCCATCCCTTACCAGGTTGTGATAAATGAATGTAAGAATGAACGCAAGTGGCAAGTCGTACCAGAACATGCCGCTCCAGGTGTGGCTGTAAACACTATGGTTGCGCATTCGTATAAAATATTCAAAGTCTGGCGTGGTGCTGCCAATTACCAATGCAGTCATTGACACCCATTTTTCAGGAAGAAATTTAGCCGGTAAAACAGCAGCGGGATGAGAAAATGTAAATGGCATTGAGGTTCAAATATAGGATTAACGTAATTACACGCTGTTTCAGTATCTTTGAGCGCATTAAAATCTGAAGCTTGTCAGCAATAGCCTATTACCTGGTTTTACCCTTTATTTACCTTATATCTATTCTGCCATTCCCGCTCTTGTACCTTATTTCAGATGGGTTTTATGTGCTGTTGTATTATGTAATTGGCTACCGTAAAAAGATAGTGCTGGCTAACCTCCGCAACTCATTTCCTGATAAAAGTGATAAGGAAATAAAAAGGCTGTGCAAAGATTTTTACCATTACCTGTGCGATTTGTTCCTTGAAACTTTTAAAACCCTTACTATAAGTAAAAAGGCCATGCTTAAGCATTGTTACTTCAGCCCACAGGCAAAGGCAGTGTTTGATAAGGTGGCAGATGAAAAGAAATCTATTGTACTTGTAATGGGCCACTTAGGCAACTGGGAATGGGCAGGCAATACCTTCAGCCTTCAGTGCAAACAACAGCTTTATGTAATTTACCACCCACTACAGAACAAGCAATTTAATAAGCTTATAATAGATATGCGTACCCGTTTCGGTACCAAGCTTATAGTTATGAAAGATACTTTCCGTGAAATGGTGGCCAAGCGCAGCGAAGTGAATGCTACCGCCTTTATAGCCGACCAAACGCCTTTGCCCGACGGGGCATACTGGACCACTTTCCTTAACCAGGACACTCCTGTATTCAAGGGAACGGAAAAAATCGCGCAAAAACTGAAATACCCTATAGTATATGCCTGCATAAAGAGGGTAAAGCGCGGGCAATATGAAATTTTTGCTGAAATGTTGTGCGAGAATCCAGCTGGCACAAAGGAAGATGAAATATCGGAAATGCACACCCGCAGGCTCGAAAAGGATATTATTGCACAACCCGAAGTGTGGCTTTGGTCACACCGAAGGTGGAAACACAAAAGAGTAACAGCCTGATTTTTGCATATCTTTGTAGATTATAAGTTAAGTTAATGTTAACAGGCAAAGAGCTTATTCTTGCTACACGTGTATATGCCAAGGAAGACAGGGCCAAAAGTTGGCTTTATGTCCTTTCAACATTGGTTCTAATGCTGGCTGCCTATGCCGGTACCTATTTTGTGCCTTATATAATTGGCAAGTTAGTCTGCGGAGTATTGGCAGCTCTTATAACTATCAGAATGTTTGTTATTTACCATGATTTTGAACACCACGCCATACTCAATAAGTCTTTTGCTGCAAGGGTATTGTTCTCTCTGTTCGGAATGTTCGCCCTTGCCCCTGTAAGTATCTGGAAACGTTCACACGATTACCATCATAAGCATAACTCTAAGCTATTCTCTTCCAGCATTGGTTCATACCTGATTATTACCCGCGAGAAATTCGACACACTTTCTCCTGCTGAAAAAAGGTCATACCTGCTTTCGCGCCACCCGCTTACCATATTCTTCGGCTATTTTACCATGTTCTTTTATGGTATTTCCATGCGGTCGTTTTTAAATAATCCACGTAAGCATTACGATTCATTTTTTGCAATGGTAATTCATATTACACTCATAGTTCTTGTTGTAATGTACTTAGGTTGGAAGGTTTGGTTCTTCAGCATGTTCGTTCCCTTCTTTGTTTCAGGTTTTACCGGCGATTATCTTTTCTACGCCCAGCATAATTTTCCGGGGGTTACGTTTTGCGATAACACCAATTGGGCATACGAAAGAGCCGCGCTGGAATCATCGAGCTTTATGCGGATGAACCTCGTTATGAATTGGTTTACAGCCAACATAGGCTACCACCATATTCATCACCTTAATTCGCGTATTCCGTTTTATCGCCTGCCCGAGGTAATGCACGATTTCCCCGAGTTGCAGCACCCTAAGGAAACATCACTATCACTTAAAGATATCGCAGCCTGCCTCAAACTAAAGGTTTGGGACCCAGACCAGAATAAAATGGTAGGCGTTTAGACACTATTTTTTGTTTACCGCAGTTATATTTATATAAACTTCTTAGCTATGAAAAAGATTCTTATTCTATTCGTTATCCTTATTGCCGGATGCTCATGGTTTAAAAAACTGGATCCGGTTAAGGCAAAGACTGTTGTTGAAGCACTGGAACAAAAAATTGGCGCAGGCGATTATACAGGACTATCTCAATACTACAGCGACGAAATGAATTCGAGCGAAACAACTGAACAGCGCGCTGATAAGTTTCAGAAACTGCATGATGCAATGGGCGATTTCCAATCAATGGAATGTGTTTATGCCAAAGATTCAACCGATGGTAATGATATTAATTGCGTGAACCTTGAATACAAGGTAAAGCACACTAAAATGACATCGGTAGAAGATTTTATTGTAATTGATGCCGGTACTGGTTACAAGGTTTCCATGCACATGATAAGGCAGGAAGGTAAGTAAAAATTATTTCCTGTCATCCTTTCTTCTCCATTCATTAAGGCTAAGTTCAGTATCCGCTTCTATATCGTAATACCTTATTAATGGTCGCCCGTTTTTATTATAGACATGAAATATGAGCAAGGGATGGCTATGCCCTTCGGAATCATTATACACAACTAAATTGTTGACATAAATATCGTAATAGGGCTTATTCTTTGTAGGCAACCCCCAAATATCCAGTGAAATTGTACTTCCAGGATAAGTTATACTATCTACACTTTTCCAGCATTCTTTAACTTCAGGAAACGTGGAGATTATATCAAGGGCGTGTTGGGAAAATACAGTATCGGGGTCTTTAGTGGTGGTATCAACAATTTGCCCGGTAAGTGAATCTGATTGCTTCATAATATTTTCCAGAACTCTTGCAGTGGGGACATATGAACCTGTATCAGTTTTATTGGTGGTATCTGCTTTCTTAGCCGAGCTTGAACAGCCCAGCAGAATTATAATACCAAAATAAAAAGTGGGTTTTAATAACATGGCCTGAACTCTTATTATTTCGTTCTGGGGTAAGTTCTCACTACCTTTTTATGTTCCAGGTTCTCATATTCAATCTTTAGCTCCGTATCGGTAAGGCTTACTACTTTCCAGCAACTGCAACAGAAACAGGGCGTATCTAAAGGGGCGGTAAAGTATTCCGGTTTACCATCATTAAAATTGTAGAGTATAAGTTTTCCCCTGCCCTTGCCATACATACCCTCAAACATCAGTAGGTTTTTAATACTGTCTTTATAAAAAGGCGATTTACCATAGATTACTGTCGATGCTCCGGCTTTATCAATAACTTCAAAGGTTACAGGTTGGGCATCAATATGGGTAGTCATTATGTACACATCTTTATAATCTGCTGAAACATATCCCAGTGCTTCAACACCCAATCCAATGTCGGCCTGGTTTAACACATTTCGTGTATCTCCATGTATCAACACCACCTCGTTGGTGTCCCCATTCCTATGCACTACTACTTTATAATCGCCTTTAAGGTTATAGGTTTTGTAAATAGTGTCTTTATTGCTTTTGGCAAATGAGGAAAACGATATGAGTAGCAGTAAGCAGGAGGAGATATATTTCATAACTACAAGATTACAAAAAATAGTTTCGTATTATTCTTAATTTCGCATCCTTACTGAAAATACTATGCTACGAACACATACCTGCGGAGAACTGACCATAAAGAATGTCGAACAAGAAGTAACCCTTAGCGGATGGGTTTACCGTAACCGTGAAATGGGCGGATTGACCTTTGTCGACCTGCGCGACCGTTATGGTGTTACCCAGCTGGTATTCGATGCCAATAAAGACAAAGCCCTTGGTGAAAAAGCAGGCAAACTGGGCCGTGAATTTGTGATTAAAGCTAGCGGGAAAGTTGTTGAAAGAAGCAGCAAGAATACTAAAATACCTACGGGCGAGATTGAAATTATAGTGACCACCTTAGATATTCTGAATGCATCGAAGACTCCACCGTTTACCTTAGAAGAAGAGACCGATGGTGGCGAGGACCTGCGGATGAAATACCGCTACCTCGATATGCGCCGGGATGCCATTAAAAATAATTTATTGAACCGCCATAAGGTTACCAAGGCTGTACGTGAATACCTCGACGGACAAGGTTTTGCAGATATTGAAACGCCTTTTTTAATAAAGACCACACCCGAAGGTGCACGAGATTTTATTGTGCCATCGCGCGTAAACAAAGGTGAGTTCTATGCCTTGCCTCAATCACCGCAGACCTTTAAACAGATATTAATGGTGGCAGGTTTCGACCGCTATTACCAGATTGTACGTTGTTTCCGTGATGAGGACTTGCGTGCCGACCGCCAGCCTGAATTTACACAGATTGACTGCGAAATGGCATTTGTAGAACAGGAAGATATTCTGCAAATATTTGAAGGCCTGGTGAAGAATGTATTTAAGAAAGTACGCGATATTGAATTGCCTGTTTTCCCGCGAATGACTTATGCCGATGCTATGCGCCTGTATGGTAACGATAAGCCCGATACCCGATTTGGTATGCTGATACACGACCTTTCAACAGTTGTAAAAGGCAAAGGATTTAAAGTACTTGACGATGCAGAATATGTTGGCGCCATTGCCGTTACCGGCGCTTCGGAATATAGCCGCAGCCAAACTGACGAGCTTACTGAATTTGTAAAACGTCCACAGATAGGCGCTAAGGGATTGATATATGTAAAGTATTGCGCTGACGGTTCATTGAAATCATCGGTGGATAAATTTTATACGCCTGAAGATTTGAAAAAATGGGCGGAAGCTGCAGAAGCAAAACCCGGAGATTTGATTTTAGTTGTCAGTGGTTCACCTTCTATTTCACGTCGCGCCCTTTGCGAACTGCGCCTTGAATTAGGCACACGACTTGGTTTGCGCGATAAAAATAAATACAACCCGCTTTGGGTAGTTGATTTTCCTTTATTGGAACAAGATACTGAAACAGGCCGATGGATGCCATGCCACCATCCTTTCACTTCATGGAAGAAAGAAGATGAACACTATTTTGAAACCGATAAAAGCAAAATACGCGCCAATGCATACGACCTTGTAATTAATGGTGTGGAAATTGGCGGTGGCTCTATTCGTATACATGACCGCGCCAAACAGGAAAAAATGTTTACCACTATTGGTATGAGTAAACAAGAGGCGGAACAGAAATTCGCTTTTATATTAAATGCATTTGAATATGGGGCGCCTCCACACGGTGGATTAGCATTCGGATTGGACCGATTCTGCTCCATGACAATAGCTAACGAAGAAAACATCCGTGAATTTATTGCATTCCCTAAAAACAATGCTGGCCGCGATATGATGATGGAAAGCCCATCGCAGGTTAGCGAAGAACAATTGAAAGAGCTTGGAATTAAATTGGATTTGAAATAACAATCTTCAGTTTTTGGGTTTTTACCGATAAATAAATATCTTTAGTAAAAAATATTTATCATGAAACCCACTTTGATAGTAATTATTGCGGCTTTTATATCCATTGTAACAAGTGCGCAAATAAAATTTGAACATTTGTATGCCTATTCTTCCACTCAACAACTGAGGATTGTGCATTTCTCTTCTTCTAAATTAGGATATAAGTATGCTGTTTTTCAGCAAACAGGATCAAGTACGGGAACTATACAATTATATAATCTTAACCATTCGTTGTATAAAACAATAACGATACCACCTTCAGGACAGCCAAAAGGTACACTGGCGGTTTTGTACATTTCTGATTCTTTGTTTAATACTACAACCGCAGATATTGAATACATGCTTGAAGACGTTGACAGTACTTATTATCTTCCTCATATCCGCATTTACAATGATTCGGGAACTACCTTGTTTTCTAAAGATTCAGTTCTGATTACATGGGAGGCACCTCAATTACCGTCAACGGAACCTATTTTTTATACACCTAATGGATATAAAATGATACTCTCATTTATACCTACAGGAGGATCAAATGTTTCATTCGGGCCGGATGTACAAACATTTCTTTCCGATGATACATCCGCTTATGTATATAGCCTTCCCGGCGCTTTGCCTTGTAATGAATGTTCAAATGGGGTAATAACGGGCCTTATCGGCCCTGAAAACAACGGAGGCAATAATCAAGGGTACCTGAAAAATCCTTACCCTAATCCTGCAAATAATAATGTAGTGATAGGATACGGATTGCCTGAAGGAATAAATCAAGGAGAGATTATTTTTTATAATATGTCAGGTCAGGAAATAAAGCAATATACGGTAGACAAAACGTTTAATACACTCAATATTTCAACTACTGACTTGGCATCCGGAACATACCTGTATATTCTGAAAACAGCAATGGGTAATGTTGGAAGTAAAAAAGTGATAGTGATAAAATAGATAAACTAATTACTTCACAGTATTTACATCTGTGCTGCTATAGGCATCGAGCTCATCTAATTCTTTTTTCACTTTGTCAACCCACTCCTGCTGGCGGGCTGCGTTAGTACCATGATTGGTTTCGGTATCGTATTTTTCTTCTTCTCTAATACAATCCTGTGTGGCCTTGTTATACATATTCTGAACCACCTGGCTTACATTATTCACTTTCTTAAAATCCTTGTCCGATAACATTTTCCTGAGCTTACGCGCATAAAGTTCACATATGTCAAAGTGCAGTTGTTCATGCCTCAGCACATAATCGGAATTTTTTGTGAGAAAGGATTTTGACTTTATAAATAAGGCCTCAACCGAAAAAACCATTTGGCCGTTTACTTCGGTTGGGTAAAGAAAAATGCAGGTAGTTGTATACCCAAATCGCTTCCGTGCGATTTTAGTTTAAAATTGGCAGGTACAAGCAGCGAATCTTTTTTCCAGAGAACTGTATCATCTTTAAATTTCCTGATGGTTGGAGAAAGCGCCGATTTCTGGCCAAATGAAGCAAAGGAAATACACAAAAAAAACAGCAGGGCAAGTGGGGTTCTCATGAATAGTAATTTTAGTGCACAAAGCTAACATTTGCCTTTCAATAATCGAAAAATGCCTTTTTATGCTGTTTTTGTACCTAAATCGTTATATTTTATTCAAAAAAGTATATATTCGCCACTCTTATAATCCAAAAAACTATAGAAAATGTCATATTTCTTCACCTCCGAATCAGTTTCTGAAGGCCACCCCGATAAAGTGGCTGACCAGATTTCCGACGCAGTTCTCGACGCGCTTTTAGCGCAGGACCCTGCCTCGAAAGTAGCATGCGAAACATTTGTAACCACCGGCCTTGCAGTAATAGGCGGTGAAATAAAAACCAAAGGATATATAGATGTGCAAAAGATTGCACGCGAAGTAATCCGCCGTATTGGTTATACCAAGTCGGAATATATGTTCGATGCTGATTCGTGCGGTGTTATTTCTACCATACATGAGCAATCGCCCGACATTAACCAGGGTGTTGAAAGAACCAAAGAAGAAGATCAGGGCGCAGGCGACCAGGGCATGATGTTTGGTTATGCTTGTACCGAAACCGATAACTATATGCCGCTTACCCTTGAAGTAGCGCACCTGCTTGTAAAAGAGCTGGCCAACATACGCAGGGAAGGCAAAAAAATGAAGTACTTAAGGCCCGATGCAAAATCGCAGGTAACTGTACAGTATAGCGACAAAGGTAAACCTGAACGTATCGATACCATTGTGGTTTCAACCCAGCACGATGATTTCGATACTGAACCCAACATGCAGAAAAAAATTCACGACGATGTGCTGAATATCCTTATCCCTCGCATAAAAAAGCAGCTTCCTGCTAAAGTAAGGAAGCTGTTTAAAGACGGTATCAAGTACTTCGTTAATCCTACCGGCAAGTTTGTAATTGGTGGCCCGCATGGCGATACCGGTCTTACTGGAAGGAAAATTATTGTTGACACCTACGGTGGAAAATGTGCTCACGGCGGTGGTGCATTCTCCGGCAAAGATTCTTCGAAAGTTGACCGTTCTGCAGCTTACGCAGTACGCCATATTGCTAAGAACTTAGTGGCTGCAGGCGTTTGCAGTGAAGCTGAAGTGCAGGTGGCATACGCTATTGGTGTGGCTCAACCGGTTTCTATTTATGTAGATACATTTGGTACCGCAAAAGTGCGCGATAAAGAAGGTAAGAAATTAAGCGACGGTGAAATATCACAGCATGTTGCAAAACTGTTTGATATGCGCCCGGCCGCTATTGTAAAACGCTTTGGCTTGCGCAACCCTATTTTCTCAGAAACAGCAGCATACGGACACATTGGAAGGCAGCCAGGCACTAAGGAAGTGAACGGCAAAAAATATGAGACTTTTACATGGGAGAAATTGGATTATGTAGATGCCCTTAAGAAAGATTTCCACATTACTGAAACCAAAGAAGCTACTTTGGCATAATCCTTTAATTTTAGAAAAACAAGAAAACAGCCCTTAAAACAGGGCTGTTTTCGTTTATAGGCAAGGGGTTCAAGGAGGTATTTGCCATGTTAATATTTTTTCGTAACTTTAATCCAAAGTTTTTGTCGATTTCGTATGGAATGAAAAAGAAATACAAAATAGTATTCTTACTCATCGCTTTCCTCTCGGGGCATTTCATTGGTCTGTCTCAAACCAAGCGTGCAGCCGTTGAGACTGTAAACAATGCTATTGCCAAAACAATGGCTACAAATACGGCCAACGTAAGCTATATGGAAAACAAAGGGCAATGGTTTAACAAAGTCCTTTACCAGGGCGACTTTTTCGGTGGCCGCGTATTTCTTGAAAAAAATGCACTGACCTATGTGTTCCTGCCTCCGGGCGGAATTGAGCGCCTGCACCCGCATCCGGGCGCTAATAAAGCAGATTTTAAAAAATGTACTATGACCTTCCAGGCTGTACGCATGGAATTCCTGGGCTGCAACCCCGCATCAATAGAGCCGGCCGATAAAAGGTCCTATTACTGCAACTATTTCATTGGGAATGACGCCAGCAAATGGGCATCGAATGTCGGGGCATTTGGTTCGGTTTATTATAACAACCTCTATCCCGGCGTATCGGTAAAAGTGTTTAGCGACCAGAGCAATGTGCGTTACGATTTTATACTTGACCCTCATACCAATGTTTCTGAAATTAAATTGCAGTACGAAGGCCAGAATGGCCTTTCACTAAGCGAAGGCAAACTAATAATTCATACCGAAATAGGAGACATAGCCCAATCGCAGCCCATTGCTTACCAGGAAATAAATGGCAGCAGGGTTAATGTCGATTGCCATTTTGTGCTACACGATAATGTGCTTGGTTTTGAATTGGGCAACAACTACGACCCTACGCAACCACTAGTGATTGACCCTACACTTGTATTTTCAACCTTTTCAGGTTCTACTGCCGATAACTGGGGCATGAGTGCGACGTATGATGCCATGAGCAACGCCTACACCTCTGGAATATGTTTTGCAATTGGTTACCCTGTAACACCCGGCGCATATATGATGACATTCCAGGGTGGCGGAACCGGAGGTGGTAATCTCTGGCCTCCGCCCGATAATACAGGTTTTGATATTGTAATTTCCAAATTTACTCCAACGGGTACGAACCTCTTATTCTCTACCTACCTTGGCGGCAGCGATAACGAAGAACCTCAAAGCCTTGTGGTAGACAACCAGGATAATCTTGTTGTGCTGGGCAGAACATATTCAACTAATTTCCCTACTACCCCGGGCGCCTTTCAGGCAGCTAACGGCGGTGGGGCCGACCTTATTGTAAGCAAATTCGATTCAAGCGGAACACAGCTTATGGCATCAACCTATGTTGGCGGTTCAGGCGATGATGGTGTAAATATTTCCGCACTCGAAGATTCGCTCGGTTCGTTAAAGCATAACTATGCTGATGATGGCCGCGGCGATGTTGTGGTTGATATTAACAACAATGTTTATGTGGCCTCATGCACATCTTCTCCTAATTTCCCAACTACCGCAGGCGCATTCCAGGCCGGCCCTCAAGGCAAGCAGGACGGCTGCGCCTTTAAGATGAATGCCAACCTTACTGCAATGGTATGGAGCACTTACCTGGGTGGTGCAGCTAATGACGCCGCTTACAATATTGCCTTGAATTCGGCCGATGAAGCCTATGTTGCCGGAGGAACGGAAAGCGGTAACTTTCCTGCAACAGCAGGTACATTGAATCCTTTCTATATGGGTAATATCGATGGTTTCCTTGTGCATCTTTCGCCTGCCGGCAATATGCTTCAGTCGACCTTTTTGGGCACAACCGGATACGATCAGGCATATTTTGTGCAGACCGATAAAAACAACAACGTGTATGTATATGGACAGACCAGCGGGGCTTATCCCATAACACCAGCATCGGTTTATTCTAATCCGAACAGCGGACAGTTTATACATGAAATGAATCCTACGCTTTCGGCAACTGTATTCTCTACAGAATTCGGCTCGGGCCGTGGCTTTTCCGATATTGCTCCTTCCGCTTTCCTGGTCGATAACTGCGACAATATTTATATTTCAGGATGGGGAGGCGACCTGTACCTATACAATGGTACAACCAGCAGCACTATTGGTTTGCCTACTACACCCGGCGCTTACCGCACAACACCAAATGTTTGTAACAACTACTATACCAAGTACCAGAATAACGGTGAAGATTTTTATTTCGCGGTGTTCCAGAAAAATGCTTCATCACTTTGGTACGCTACCTTTTTCGGAGCCACTTCAGGCGGCTACCCTACAGGCAGCCTTGCCCACGTAGATGGTGGTACAAGCCGTTTTGATAAACGTGGAGTTATTTACCAGGCTATTTGCGGCGGCTGTGGCGGATATTCCGATATTCCTACAACTACAGGTGCATGGTCGGCTACCAATGATGGACCAAATTGCAACAACGCACTTGTAAAATTCGAGATGAACCTGCTGGAAACGGTAGCATCGTTTGTTATAAGCCCTGCAGTAACAGTAGGATGTTCGCCATTTACAATTACGTTTAAAAACACAACTTCGTACGGAAAAACATACTCGTGGAATTTCGGCGATGGAGGCACTTCAACCTCTCCTACGCCCACACATATATACGCAACCCCTGGAACATACCGGATTGAACTTACAGCGGTCGATTCAACCACATGTAACCTGGTCGATTCTGCCTTTGCAATAGTCAGAATTGTAGCTCCGCCTGTTGTAACAGCGCCTTCAACTTTTGTTTGCTTAGGCGATAGTGTACAGCTTAATGCTACTTCGGCAGGCGCTTTATCATTTACCTGGACTCCCAATACCGGGCTTAATAACAGTTCTATTTCTAATCCCAGGTCAGCACCTTTAGCATCCACAGCGTATTATGTTACAGTCGCAGACAGTTTCTGCTCCACCACCGATACAGTTAATGTGGCTGTCTATTCAAACCAGACTAAAATTATTCCGGGTAATGCGCAAATATGTCTTGGTGATTCAGTAAAACTGACAACCGATAGCAGCTATGTTTCCTATGCCTGGTCAACGGGTACCACAGCATCATTTACGGAAGTGAAAACTGCAGGGCCTGTTTATGTTGTTACTACCGACAAGCATGGCTGTAAAGGCAAAGACAGCGTGGAGGTGCAGGCCTATTCAAAAGTGCCGTTATTTGAAAGGGATACTGCTATATGTTTGACTCACATAGTTCATCTTTATGCAGATAGCGGAGATTTTACTTACCTGTGGGAACCACCTTTCAGCCTGAATAAAAACAACATATTCAATCCTGTTGCTACACCTATAGTAACAACAGTATATACTGTTACTGTAACCAACGGCCCTTGTGTAACTACTGATTCGGTAAAAATTACGGTTAAGCCAACACCTGTCGTACAGGCAGTACCCGATAGTATAATGGTATTGCCCGGGCAAACTGTTACACTTAATGCAGTTGGTACTCCTCCTTTCACTTGGTCACCGGCAAAAGGACTTAGCTGTACCGATTGCGATTATCCCACAGTGGTGGTTGACAGTAATACCATGTACTATGTGCAGGTAGCCGACAGCGATGGTTGCAGCGCCATGGATTCCGTAATATTAGATGTGATACCAACAATGTATGTACCCAATGCGTTTACTCCTAATCACGATGGGCTAAACGATGTATTCAGGCCCGTATTTACGGGCTACATAAGTATTGAAGTGTGGATTTTTGACCGTTGGGGAACAGAAATTTACCACTGGACAACCCTCGACGGTGGCTGGGATGGAACCGTTAATGGCGATAAGGTTCAGGAAGATACCTATGTGTACATGATTAAAGCCGAAAGCTATACCCACAAAAACTTCCAGCAAATTGGCAGGGTTACGGTGATAAGGTAGGTTAGTCCCCGATTTTCCTTTGATAATCCCCCTTAATGTTTATTTTTGCTCTTTACCTATTGTGAAAGTATATGGCGTGTAGCGGATGTTCGACAGGCAGAGGATGTGGAAGCGGTGGCGGTGGTTGCTCTTCAAAAAGCGGCGGCTGCAACAAGCTTAATGTGTTCGATTGGCTGGCCAATATGGAGTTGCCTTCGGGTCAAAAGCCATTCGATGTAGTAGAAATCCGTTTTAAAAACAGCCGTAAGGAGTTTTTCCGCAACCGTAATAACCTGCAGCTTTTAGTGGGTAATATTGTTGTTGTAGAGGCTGCCAGCGGATATGATATTGGCGTGGTTTCTATTTCCGGTGAACTGGTTCGTCTGCAAATGCGCAAGAAAAAAGTAAACGACGACCTGAATATAAAAGCGGTGCTTCGCAAAGCCACCAATAGTGAAATTGATAAATGGCGCGAGGCGCAAGGATTAGAGAAAGATATACTTGTGCGTGCCCGTATACTGGCTTCATCTATGAAGCTGGATATGAAGATTAACGATATAGAATACCAGGCCGATAAATCGCATATTTCATTTTACTATACTGCCCCCGGCAGGGTCGATTTCCGGGAACTTATTAAGTCTTATGCTTCAGAATTCCGGGTGCGCATACAAATGTGGCAGATAGGCGAAAGACAGGAAGCGGGCCGCCTTGGCGGTATCGGTTCATGCGGCAGAGAGCTTTGTTGTTCCACATGGTTAACTGACTTCCGTTCTGTAAGCACAGGCGCGGCACGTTACCAGCAGCTGGCACTTAACCCTGTTAAGCTTGCAGGGCAGTGCGGCAAATTAAAATGCTGCCTGAACTATGAGCTCGATACATACGTAGATGCCCTTAAGGATTTTCCCCAACCCGGCGAACTGGAAACGCATAAAGGAAAGGCTTTTCACCAGAAAACCGATATTTTCAAACGCCTGATTTGGTACACCTACGCTGAAGCGCCCGATAACTTTATATCGCTAAGTGTGGAACGTGTAAAACAAATTATGGAACTAAACAGGAACGGCAAAAAACCAGATGAATTAGAAGAAGCAAAACAAATACAGGAAAAGAAAGAGGTAGATTATGTTGTGGGCCGCCAGTTTCAACCGCTTAAACAGGAACCAAAGGGCAAAAGGGATAATAACCAACGCCGCCACCATCATAGGCGCAGGCCGAACAATCCGAACAACCCAGGTAAACCGAACAATCCGAATAAGCCTCAGTAATTCTTACTTTTTAAACACCCAGGCGTTTTCCTGAACATTCTTGCGGAAGGTATCCAGGTGAGCCTCTGCTTCATTGTACGAAGAATATCCTCCGCAACCTACAATATATAACCCTTGCGGGTTTTTACCTATAATTGAGGCTTCAACATTTTTCTTCTGTAAAATACTTACCATGTTCTGCGCATTTTCATAAATGCGGAAACATCCTGCCACTATATGATAAGGAGATGAAGTGATTTCAGGCGCTTTGACTGGCTCAGTAACTACTATATTCAATGTGTCTTTTACAGGAACAGTATTAATCTTACTTATGTTGTCGGTTGAGTTGAATACATACTGCACGGGTTCTTTTTTCCCAAACAGGTTGAAGCTTGAATAGTTAACCAGGTTGGTTTCGTTGACTGTAAACCAGAAGGTAGAGGCAATTAATGCTCCGATTGCGGCTGCAACAGCATAGGGCCTTAGGCGAGACCGTTCTTTATGCAACTGCACCACAACAGGCTCTTTCTTTTCAGCTTCTTCATTCACAACAGGCAAACGATAGAAAGCAGAAAGGCCAAAAGCTTCAGGCAAGTAATTTACTTTTTCATCGGCCTGGAAAACAAGGTTTCCGGCTTCATCGATATATAAAACGCCAATGTTGTCGAGTACTATACGCTTAGATTCTTTAAGTTCATTGCGGTAACGGCTCACCTCGCCTGCAATACGCTTAAGGGCTTCATTATAGGCTATCTGTTCCCTTATAGACAAGTGGTTAGCCAGCAGTCCGTCATTCTGAATCAGTCCCTTATTAAATATTATTTTTTTGTGCGGGGGTTCAAATAGGTGCTTCACCTCATCGAGGCGCGCAGGGGCGTAGTTACCTATAAATCCCCCAAAATCAGGCACTATAACACAATCGTGGTCGTATAATAGCTCACTAATGTATTCTTCTAACTGCATAGTCGTCACAATGGTCAAAAATAACTAATCTTTTGAAAAGAATTCAGGAATTTGACAACAATTCCTTTCTCAGCATATTTAATGCCGTCAGCCCGGTAACTAGTATGTTCCTTTCGCGGTTGCCTGCAAATATCCACCGCTTGCTGAATACCCTTTGCGGGGTTGCAATGGCTATCCACACAGTACCCACAGGTTTTTCAGGCGTTCCGCCTCCCGGTCCGGCTATGCCCGATACGGCAATAGAATAGTCAGTATTTAACCTTTCTCTGGCTGTTTTTGCCATTTGTTCCACTACCGGTTGAGATACTGCCCCATGTTCTTTCAGAATTTCTTCGCTCACACCCAGTTCTTTGGTCTTAATTTCATTGGCATAGCTAATTATGGCCCCCTTAAAATAATCGGAGCTACCAGCTATAGACGTAATTCGATGGGCTATATAACCGCCTGTACAACTTTCAGCCGTTGAAATAGTTTCCTTTCTCTTTAATAATAAAGCTCCCACTACACTCTCCATTGTATCATTATCATAGCCATAAATATAGTCCCCGGCTATTTTTTTCAACTCGGCTACTTTCCTATTAATACTATCCTGCATTTTATTGGCATCGGTCCCCCTTGTACTAAGCCTTAGCCTTACTAGCGAAGGCGAAGGCAGATACGCGAGAGTTATATTTTCAATAGCTAAAGAGTCTTCCCAACTGCTTATTTTTTCCGCTAAAGCCGATTCACCAATGCCTTGTGTAAGCACATTTTTGTGCATGATAAAAGGCAGAGTAAATTTCTTTTTCAGGCGGGGAATAACTTCCTCGGCCATCAATGCTTTCATTTCAAAAGGCACACCGGGCATTGATACATATATCTTGCCCTTTTCCTCAAACCACATACCGGGAGCAGTACCGTTATAGTTATGCAGAGGAATACAGTTCTCAGGTACCTCAGCTTGTTTGCGGTTAATTTCCGTTACTTCCCTGCCAAACTTCTTAAATATGTTTGTTACATCAACTAATATATCCTTGTCGAGTCGCAGTTTGGCATTAAAGTATTCACACAGCGTATGCTTGGTAATATCATCGCGAGTTGGGCCAAGGCCACCGGTAATTAATATGATATCTGCCCGTTCCGAAGCTTCTTTTAGCGCATTTAAAATATGCTGCCGGTTATCCGATACCGATGTAATCTGGTAAACCTTTATCCCATTCTCGTTTAACAAGGTTCCCATCCATGCAGAATTGGTATCAACTATCTGCCCTATAAGTATTTCGTCTCCTATGGTTATTATTTCTGCCTGCATAATTAATTACAAGTTTAGAAAAAAAGTAACTTGCCGGGGCATTTTTGCAACTATAACTTATGTATAAGTATAATTTATATTTAATAAGCGTTATCCTGCTGTGGGGTTGCCATGGCAAAAGCGCTTCTTCACAAAACAGCGCCACCCAGTCAACTGTAGATACTATTCAGCATAAGCAGGCGACTAACGTTAAGCCGCTTGATAAAGGCATAGTAATTGATACCGTAATTTGTACCGATAACCCCGGGCAGAGATATGCCATATATCTTCCTTCAAATTACAATAGTGCAAAAAAATGGCCGATAATATATTTCTTCGACCCGCATGGAGCAGGGAACCTGCCCCTGAATTTATATAAATCGCTTGCTGAGAAATATGGTTTTATAATTGCAGGTACCTATGGTTCTAAAAACGGAATGCAATGGGAGGAATCTGACAAAGCGGCTCATGCATTTATGCAGGATACATGGCAAAGGCTTTCTATAGACAATAACCGCATTTATACATACGGATTTTCAGGCGGGGCACGCGTGGCCTGTTCAGTTGCGCTTACCGACGGCGGGGTGGCAGGGGTAGCAGCCTGCGGTGGTGGTTTCCCGCAAAGGCACCCGCAAATAACCCAGCAGTTTTCCTGTATCTCTTTTGTGGGTGAACGCGATTTCAACTATATAGAATTAAAACAACTTGATAAAGAACTCGACGATTCTCCGCTTACGCACCAGCTTATTATTTTTCATGGTAAGCACCAATGGCCACCGGTAGTAAGCGCTGAAGAGGCCTTCCAATGGTTCGATTTAGAGGCTATGCGCCTGAAGACAATGCCTAAGAATGATTCACTAATTAACGCTGTTCAAAAAGAACTGGTAAAAGAAGTTGATGGCTGGCGTGAGAAAAAGAATGAAGTAAAACAATATTTCGCGTTGAAAAAGATGCTCAACTTCCTGCGCGGTTTAACGGAAACGGGTAAGTATTCGGCCGAGTTACAAACCCTGCAAAACTCTGCCACTGTAATTACTTATTTAAAGAATGAACAAACCGATGAAATGCAGGAGGCTAAGGTTCAACAGGATTTTATACAGGACCTTTCAAGTAAGGATGAAGCATGGTGGCGGAATACTGTAAAGCAAATGCATGTGGTTATTTCAGCCGATTCAACCTCGCCTGTTGCATTGCAAACGCAACGGATGCTGAGTTTCCTGAGCCTGGCAACGTATATGGGAGCTTCGCAGGCATTCCGTTCGCAAGACGATGGCTCTGCTTCAAAATTTCTTAACTTATATGAACTGGTTGACCCGACAAACCCTGAACATAACTACTTATTTGCCTGCATGTATGCCCGTGAGCAAAATAACGCCAAGGCCATGAGTAACTTGCAGGGGGCGGTAAATCTTGGTTTTTCCGATGCTGGAAGAATGGAAAATGATTCGAACTTTGTGGTACTTAAAAAGCAACCGGAATTCGCAGAACTGGTGAAAAAGATTAAGGCTATGCCCAAGAAAATTGACGTTACACAGTAAGGCTTTTTACTGTATAATATAATCGCCTTTCTTATTTGTAGTTACAATAGGTAGTATCCTTTTGTTTTCAAAATAGGTAAAACCGGGTTCAATATTTTCCCAGAAACTTAATTTATCTTCATCCTTATAATTTGCCTTAAGCCATGCTATACCTTCAGGCGTCATACGGGTTGGAAAAATATGGATAGGTATATTCATTTGTCCATCGTTACGGGCTTCTGTTGCCATTATATAAACCTCTTTAATTATATCATCGGTTAACGGCATGCAGCCAATGGTAACGCAATTACCGTGAATCATAATATCGCCGCCTGGGCTGGTTTTGTTACCCTTTATCAAATCAGATTGATTAGGATAACTTACTCCCAGCGCAAGAAAAAATTCGCTGTTGGGTTGAAATAATTTTACCTGGTAAAAACCTTCGGGTACCTGCAAGTCGCCCTCTACCCGCTTCGGGCCCAGGTCTCCTGAAGAACTGCAAATGGCGTAAGAGTCTACCAACTTAAAATGGCTGCTTGCCTTCGACCTACCCCAAACTTCAAGCTTAGCCTCCTTTTTAAAAATGCGGATGAATATTTCAAAGTGCGAGCTGTCGATGCCAGCTTTAGCCAGTTTACTTTTAACAAGGTTCCATTTCTCCTTATATGCTGTGCGCACATTAGGATATTGCAACTGCTGTTTCTTAAAATTTCCATCTCCTTTGAAGCCAAGAATTATTAATGAAAAGAATATTAGTAAAAATCGCATCATAACTTAAAAACGCTAACCTCCCTGCTTTATTTTATTTCAAAAAAAATCCCCAGATTTTTATGCCGGGGATTCAGTATTACAAATTTGTTTGTTTAGTAGAGCATAATTTTCTTAACTCCTTTAGAGTCTTTACCGGTTACCGAAAGCAGGTAAATTCCCTTGCCATAGCCACTTAGATTTAAATTCTGGGTGTATTCACCTACAATATGAAGCTTGGTAGTATAAATAGTCTGGCCTAAAATATCTGTTAACGAAACCGTATAATCATCTTCGGTAGGAACGTTGAAAACTACCTGCAGGTTACCGCTGGTAGGATTAGGGTACACATTAATATAATCGTTTAGCGCTATTTCATTTATACCCAGCACTTTTACCAACAGTGAACCCTGGTTTGTACACCCGTTGCTATCGGAAACAATTACCTTGTAAATGCCGGTAGCAGTAATTACACATTGCGCTGTAGTAGCACCCGCAATAGGTGTAGCCGTTTTATACCATTGGTAGAACGCATAGGTTGAAGGGGTGCAGTCAAGGGTATCGTTATGTTGTACTATGGTAGGTGTAGTTGGGTTAGGGTTAACGGTAATGTAATTTATTACCGTAATAGAGTCTGTACCTATTCCATTAGAAGTTACCATTTTTACCTGGTATGTACCGGCTGTGCTATATGTAACAACAGGGTTCTGTGAAGTTGAAGTGGCGGGTGTACCTCCGGCAAATGTCCAGTTCCAGCTGGTAGGTTCGTTAGAAGATGTATCGGTAAACTGAACCGTATTGCCTACGCAAAGCTTAGTGGGGAATGCGGTAAAGTAAGCCACAGGAGCAGTGGTAGCAGGCTGGTAAAGGGCAATCTGCCATGTTCCGCGGCCGTAGGTAGCTGCACGGAGAATATTACCCGGCGCATAAATTTTAAGGTCAGACACAATTACATTCGGCAAATCAGTGCTATAATTAACCCATGTACCGGCGGTTGTGGTGGTATCACGATAATAAACACCCATATCTGTTCCTACATACATGGCATTTATACCATTGCCCTGGTAAGCCAGGCAGTTCGCAGGTAAATTAGGTAATCCGTTAGAAATATTGACCCATGTTGTGCCGGCATTTGTCGATTCATAAACCTTAATGCCCGTCGAGAACCCTGAAATGGTTGCGAACACATGTAAAGGGTTTGTAGGATCAACCGTTATGTTAGAAATATTGCCGGGAAGAGTACCTGTAATATTGGTCCATGTTCCTCCACCATTCGTTGTTCCATACATGCTTCCTGTGTAAGCTGTATAAATATATTGGTCGTTTGAAGGAGCAACTGCAATTGCCGCCAGTGTACTGGTGCCGCTGCCAAAGGTGCTTATTTTCGACCAGCTGGTTCCGCGATTGGTCGATTTCCAAACATTGCTTAATCCTGCGAAAAGTGTCGATGAGCTTTTAGGGTCCTGGCACCATGGGGTGTTCCATCCGCCCGTTTCAGTCAGTCCATTTGTAATCTGGTTCCAGGTTGCACCACCATTAGATGACATATTGAAGGTGCCATCATATTGTTCACCATACATGTAGCTATTGCTGGTATTATCTATAAAAGCAGTCATACCATCTCCACCCATTACTTCTGTCCATGCACCTGCATTTGCCAGGTTGGTGCCATTATCCTGCCAGCCTGTAATCCACTCTGTTGAACTGCTTGCAGAAAGTCCGATACCATATTGTTCGGCTATTTCAAGTCCATTACTGAGGTCTGTCCAGCTGCTACCTGTGTTGGTGGTTTTAAACACCCCCCCCGTCGCATGCTGCATAAAAAGTACTGCCACTGCCTGGCAAATAAGTAAGGCTGTGAATATCGGCATGCACATAAGGGTTATTGGTCCATGAACTTAATTTGGTCCATGACGAACCACCGTTAGTAGACGTCCACACATTTACACCGCCAACTATAAGGGTAGTAGCGCTTACCGGTGAAATATCCATTGATAAAGTATACCAGCCTTGTCCTTGAGTAGCATCAGAACCCGTGCCTTTATTAAAGCCAAGCACATTGGGAGTAGTGGACATCAGCGTAAATGTCTTTCCCGTATCTTTCGATTGCCATATTCCAAAGAAAGCATTATTCGAAGCATTGTCGGCAAATACATACACATAATTAGGCCCTGCAGGAGTTACGCCTACCTGCATTCTGCCTGAACCGGATGAGGAAGGCAATGTTACAGAAGAAAAATTAACCCCTCCATCGGAAGAACGGTAATATCCTCCATTAGCAGTGGTAGCATAGGCTACCTTAGGGTTTCCAGGTTCAAAAGCCACACTTTTAAAACTGCCTCCTGTAACAGAAATCCAGGTTATACCACCATCAGAGGTATAGTATAAACCGAATGAAGCAGCAGCAAGTAAGATATTGGGATTAGAAGGATTAATAGCAAGTTCGTTAACAGTATAATATGAAGGCCCGCTTGCTTGAAGAGTATAATGCAGACCTGTCTGGTTCCAGGTCAGGCCGCCATCGGTAGATTTCAAAACACCAATGGTTGAAGGGGTTGTATATCCACCTAATATTCCGTCACCATCGCCGGTTGCAAGGTAAAGTACCTGATTATTTGTAGGGTCAATAGCAATATCGCTGGTACCAATACCCAGTAAATGGTCGGTGTTAGTGGACCATGAAGTGCCACCATTGGTAGACTTCCATAACCCGCCTGAAGGACAACAGGCATATAGAATGCTTGGGTTTGTAGGATCAATACGCAGGTGGTTTACCCTGCCCGCGTCTCCGCCGGTAGGCACAGCAGCCGTTCCGGCATAGCTCCATGTAGCCGACGAGCCCATTAGTTTATGAACACTATGTTTTGCGCTATTGGTTAGGAAATCCTGGTATTGCTTTTCAAGTACGGCTGGGTCGGGTTGAACACCGGTAGGATATGAACGGGGCACCATAAGCCATTCCCACCTCTTAAAGAGTAAAAAATTTCCATCTTCTTCCTTTTCCTCACCAACAGCATTAGAGGCCGTGTCGTCGGGCTTATTGGCAGCATACCACTTATAAAAAGCATTTTGCACATCTTTTACGTTCGCACTATGGTCCTTCATCATGTCGTACCAATTTTGCTGGGCAAAAACGTTGTAGGAAAAACTAAAAGTAAAAGCCAGGAGAAGTAAGGAAATCTTTTTCATAGCATGTTTTATTAAATACAAAGGTACGAAACAATAACCTTTAAAGCAAATTCGCATTACCCTTTCGCGGCAGGTAACTTTGCACGTTAAATTAACGTAGCTTTGCCGCATTATAAAGGGGTTTAGTGAAGACCAAGACACTTAAAAAGAACAAGGTAAATGTAGTTACTCTCGGGTGCTCAAAGAATTTAGTTGACTCTGAGGTGCTTATGGCGCAATTACGTGCCAACAATTACGATGTAAAACACGAATCGGGCGATGCCCCTGTGGTGGTAATTAATACCTGCGGATTTATAGATAATGCCAAACAGGAGAGCATTGACACCATATTAAGGTATGTTGATGCCAAACAGGCAGGCAAGGTTGAAAAGGTATACGTTACAGGTTGCCTTAGCCAGCGTTACAGGCCCGAACTGGAAAAAGAAATCCCCCAGGTTGACGGTTATTTTGGTACCCAGGATTTACCCCGTTTGCTTAAAACTCTTAAAGCCGATTACAAACACGAACTGGTTGGTGAAAGATTATTAACCACTCCTAATCACTATGCCTACCTTAAAATATCGGAAGGGTGCGATAGAAAATGTTCTTTCTGTGCTATTCCCTTAATGCGTGGTGGCCATGTTTCTGTTTCTATGGATGCTTTGGTGAAGCAAGCTAAAGGTTTGGTGAAGCAAGGCGTAAAAGAAATAATGCTGATAGCACAGGACCTGACCTATTATGGCCTTGATATTTACGGCAAACGCAATGTGGCAGAGCTTATAAAAAAGCTTAGCGATGTTGAGGGCCTCGAATGGATACGCCTGCATTATGCTTTTCCCAGCGGTTTCCCTATGGATATTATCGATGCTATTAAAGATTGCCCCAATGTTTGCAACTACCTTGATATGCCTTTGCAGCATGTATCTGATAATGTCCTAAAACTTATGCGCAGGGGAATTACCAAGGAAAAATCGACAAAGCTTGTTGAAACTATACGTGAAAAAGTTCCCGGTATCGCCATGCGCACAACCTTTTTAGTGGGTTACCCCGGCGAAACAGAAGACGATTTTAACCAACTTGTACACTGGGTTGAAGAAATGAAGTTCGACAGGCTGGGTGTGTTTACCTATTCTCACGAAGAAAATACGCATGCGCATAAGTCCGAAGATAACGTACCCGATGAAGTGAAGAAAGAACGTGCATCAATATTAATGGATGCACAGCGTGATATATCGCGCGAGTTGAATAGCAAGAAGATTGGCAAAACATTAAAGGTGCTTATTGACCGCAAAGACGGTGGATATTTTATTGGCCGCACCGAACACGATTCACCGGAGGTAGATAACGAAGTGCATATTAAAGCTGAAGGGGATACTTACCTGCGCATAGGCGATTTTGCTAATATTAAAATAACTTCGGCCGAAGATTACGACCTGATAGGAGTACCTGCTAAACAATAATATGGGTTTTAAAAACACAAGTATCTCTTTCGAAGAAACAGGCCAATTTTCAAAAGCCTTTACCGACTATATAAACGGTGAAAAGTACCTGTTGCCGTTTTACCAATATGCCCCTTCAATAGAAGGATTCAAAAAGTTTATTCAGGAACAAACATTCCCTGGCGTAAACCGTGAATTACTGGTTAAGGTTTTGAAAGAAAGATATAGTAAAACTGCTTCTGAAGCTACGGCAAAGAATATAGAATTACTGAAAGAGAAAAATACATTCACAGTTACCACTGGCCACCAGTTGTGTCTTTTTACGGGACCGTTGTATTTTATTTATAAAATAGTTACTGCCATAAACCTTGCTGAAAGTTTGAAGAAGGATTTTCCTTCTCACAATTTTGTACCCGTTTACTGGATGGCCAGCGAGGACCACGACTTTGCCGAAATAAATCATGCTTACCTGTTTAGCAAAAAAGTAGAATGGAGCGGCGATAGTATTTCAGGCGGGCCGGTAGGACGAATATCAACTCATACTCTTGCACCTGTAATAGACGGGCTCTACACTATAATGGGAGAGAGCGATAAAGCCAATGAGTTAAAGAAAATAATTGCAGAGGCATATAGTGGTGGCAAAACATTGGCAGAAGCAACTTTCATTTTTGTAAATGCATTATTTGGCAAATATGGCCTTGTAATTTTAGAGCCCGACAATACAGAATTAAAAAAGCTTTTCTTACCTGTTATTACCGACGAGCTGATTAATCAAAGTTCTTTCCGTTGTGTAAGCGATACTGATGCAAAACTCAGTAAAGCAGGAGTAGAACCACAAGTGCATGCCCGCGAAATAAACCTGTTCTACATAAATGAACAGGGGCGTAACCGCATAGAAAAGCAGGGAGCTAACTATACAGTTGTAAATACAAGTCTCACTTTTACCGCTGAGCAAATTACTGCTGAGGCAAAAAATCATCCCGAAAAATTTAGCCCCAATGTACTGCTGAGGCCCGTTTACCAGCAAACCATATTACCCAACATAGCCTACATAGGCGGCCCTGCCGAAGTTATTTACTGGCTTCAGTTAAAAGCAATTTTCGACTATCACAAAACTGCTTTCCCGGTAATAATGCCCCGCAATTTTGCCATGATTATTGATAAAGGCACGGCAGGCAGAATGGATAAATTAAAGCTTACCGAAAAAAATATTTTTGGCGATGCCGATGAGCTTGTGAAAAATTATATTGCCGCAAATGACGGAGCCATAAATTTTGACAGCGAAAAAGATAAGCTGAAAAAGATTTATGATGAGTTGAGTGAAAAAGTAAAAACTATCGATTCAACCCTTACCTCTTCAGTAGAGGCCGAGTTGCAGAAACAGTATAATGCATTAAAGGTACTGGAGACAAAACTTATACGCGCCCAAAAACAAAAAGATGAAGCTTCCGTTAA